>JAFUOZ010000087.1 GCA_017481565.1 Oscillospiraceae bacterium
CGTAATTTTCATCTATTTTAATGATGTTGTATGTACCCTTTCTCTTGGACTTGAGTATTTCAAGAGCCTCATCTGAATATGAGGGAGCGATGATACCGTCGGAAACCTCTCTCTGTATCATCCTTGCGGTAATAGCGTCGCACTCATCGGAAAGAGCGATAAAATCACCGTATGAGGACATTCTGTCAGCGCCTCTTGCTCTTGCATAAGCGCAGGCCATAGGAGAAAGCTCGCCCAGATCGTCAACGAAATAGATTTTCTTGAGAGTATCGGAAAGGGGAGCGCCTACAGCCGCACCTGCAGGAGATACGTGCTTGAAGGAGGTAGCCGCACACATTCCCGTTGCCCTTTTAAGCTCCTTTACCAGCTGCCAGCCGTTGAATGCGTCAAGAAGATTGATATAGCCGGGCTTTCCGTTGAGTACCTCAATAGGAAGCTCTGAGCCGTCAGCCATATAAATTCTTGAAGGCTTCTGATTGGGATTACAGCCATATTTTAACTGCATTTCGTTCATTATAAAAACATCCTTTCAGATAACTTATTACTTATTCTTATTAACGATCCTGCTTTCGTACTTGCCTGTTTCGATATCGATATATCTTACAAACAGGGACACCTTGTTGTCCTCATTGAGATTTTCCCAGATAAGCTTAGTAAGGGAATCAATATCGGTATCGGGAAGTTCCAGTGTTTTAGGCTCGCCCTCAAAGCTTGGCAGAGGATCGCCTGCTCCATTGTAGGTATGGATAAACTTAGCCTTTCCGCAAAGAGGATTGCTGTAGGCATATGTATATCTCTGACATGATGAGCCGTCGCCCTCCGCACTCTTAAGGATAGACATTGCATAGCTCATATCCTTGTTATCAATATGAATGATACCTGAAATTCTTGGTGTATAGTTGGGAGCGTCGTCCTCGAACTCACGTGTTCTGAGAGCCTGCTCAAAGGTCTGCTGCTTATCCATAAGCTCATAGATAGTATCGGTCTGATCGCCGTTTGTAACGATAGTCTTGTTACCCAGAACTCTTACGGGAGCATAGATGATAAGGTGCGGATCAACCATTTTTGAAGGGTCAAAGGCCTGTGTTCTGATACCCTCGCCGTCCTCAACAAAAACTCTGTTGCGGCTGTTTTCGCTTCTGCCCATGATAAAATAAGCTGTAACAGCCTTTTTACCGTCTGCAGACTTGCCTATAATAATACCTCTGCCGTGATAATCCAGACTGTTAAGCTCATCGGCAATAGTTTTAATGATCATAATAGATTCCTCCGTATATATTTATCAGAAGCTGTTATTCCTGAATGTATGCTCTTCCGTCCTTAACGGTTATCCTGTCCTGACAGAAAAGTGAAACTGCCTTCGGGAGAAGCTTCCATTCCACATTTTCCATGATCCTTCTCTGCAGCGTTTCGGGTGTATCGTCATTTTCCACCCTTACCGTGTCCTGAAGGATAATAGGACCGCCGTCGCATACCTCTGTTACAAAATGCACGGTAGCGCCCGATACCTTAACGCCCTTTTCAAGCACCGCTTCATGTACATGAAGTCCGTAAAAGCCCTTGCCGCAGAAGGAGGGGATAAGTGCAGGGTGAACATTCATCATTCTGTTAGGATATGCCTTGCATACACATTCATCGAGAATGGTCATAAAGCCTGCATAAACCACCAGGTCTGCCCTTTCTTCGTTAAGGATATCAAGCATCGCCTTGCTGTAGGATACCACATCGGGATAATCCTTTCTGATAAGGGTACGTGTGTTTATACCGTTGTTTTTTGCTCTTTCAAGTGCATAAGCGTCCGCCTTTGAGGATATGACGCAGGTTATTTTTCCCCCTGTTATCTCTCCTCGTTTTTCAGCGTCTATAAGAGCCTGTAGATTAGTGCCGCCGCCCGACACAAGAACAACTATATTTTTCATAAAGCTATCCTTTCCGGTTATTTATTATCATCGTCATCAATTTGAGCCGAATAGACCGTACTGCTTCCGAAAAAGCCTACATCCTCGGCAGGAAGCTTTTTCAGCTCCTTAAGTACCGAATGACCCTTATGGGAATTTACCGCCGCCAGTGCGATAACAGCGTCAGCAAGCAGGGTATAAAGAATAAGGCTCATAGCACCGCCTGCGATCTCCGAAAGACCGCTGAACAGTGAAATCATATTTCCCAGAAAGGCGATGATCATAGTCATTGCGGTAGATGTGACACCGCCTGCAATATAGAGTATCTCAGCACCCTTTGCCCAGCCCTTCTTGCTTCCCGAATATGCGATCCAGCTGCATATCATAGCGATGATAAGCAGCGGATTAACGGTCATAACGCCCCATATTACCGAGATCGTACCGAATATGGTCGCATATTTAAGGTGACGTTTTCCCTTTTCGGACTTACGCAATGATAACGCCCTCGTCGCTTTCAACAAGCTCACCGAGGATATATGCCTGCTCGCCTGCCTCATTGAGAACGGCAACAGCCTTGTCCGCATCGTTCTTGTCAACGACTACGCACATACCTACGCCCATGTTGAAGGTATTGAACATATCTCTTTCGGGGATATTGCCTGTCTTTGCAATAAGCTCAAATACAGGAAGTACCTGAACAGCACTTCTTTCGATCTTTGCGGAAAGACCCTTGGGAAGCGCACGGGGGATATTCTCATAGAAGCCGCCGCCTGTGATATGGCTGATAGATTTTACATTCACAGCGTCAAGAAGAGCCATGATCGGCTTAACGTAAATTCTTGTGGGAGTGAGCAGACATTCGCCCAGCTTCATACCAAGCTCATCATAATATTTGTTGAGAGATTCCTCTGTCATATCAAATACCTTTCTGATAAGTGAGAAGCCGTTGGAGTGGATACCGCTTGACTTTATAGCGATCATTACATCGCCTGCCTTCTGAGTTGATGTATCAAGGATCTTGTCCTTGTCAACAACACCCACAGAAAAACCTGCAAGGTCATATTCGTCCTCAGGCATAAGACCGGGGTGCTCGGCAGTTTCGCCGCCGATAAGCGCACAGCCTGCCTGAACACAGCCCTCTGCAACACCTGAAACGATAGTTGCGATCTTTTCGGGAATATTCTTTCCGCAAGCGATATAATCAAGGAAGAACAGGGGCTTTGCACCGCAGCAGATGATATCATTTACGCACATGGCAACACAGTCGATACCCACTGTATCATGCTTATCCATAATGAATGCAGCCTTGATCTTTGTACCTACACCGTCAGTACCCGAAACAAGAACAGGATTTTTAATTCCTGCAAGATCAGGCTGAAACAGACCGCCGAAGCCGCCGATACCTGAAAGTACGCCGTCTGTCATTGTTCTTTTAACGTGTGCTTTCATAAGTTCAACGGACTTGTAGCCTGCAGTTACGTCAACGCCTGCCTCCTTGTAGCTATCAGAAAAACTTTTCATTAAAATTCAATCCTTTCACGGAATAATTACTTTTATTTTTTGCCGCTCCAGCAGTATGTGCACAGCTTACATTCGGGAAGTCCGATAGCCTCAACAGTGCCTTCAAGGGACTGGAATTCCAGCGATGCCAGCTTAAGACGCTTGCATATTTCAGCACGGAGCTTCTTTCCTCTTTCGGTATTGGTGTTGCTGTATTCTGCAATATATTCCGAGCCCTTTTCGCCCTCCAGATCGTAAATTACCTGTCGTGCGATAAGATCAAGCTCAGATTTGCTGCTGGAGAAATTCAGATAACGGCAGCCGTACATGATAGGAGGACAAGCGGAGCGCATATGTACCTCCTTAGCACCGTTTGCATAAAGGAACTCAACAGTTTCCCTCATCTGAGTACCTCTTACGATACTGTCATCAACAAAGAGAAGCTTTTTTCCTTCAATAAGCTCATGAACGGGGATAAGCTTCATCTTTGCCACCTTGTTTCTCATAGCCTGACTCTGAGGCATAAAGCTTCTGGGCCATGTGGGAGTATATTTAATAAAAGGTCTTGCAAAGGGGATACCGCTGCGGTTTGAATAGCCTATTGCATGAGGGATACCCGAATCGGGAACGCCGCATATATAGTCAACATCGGGCAGTGTACCGTTTCTGATCTCCTGATCTGCCATAAGCTCACCGTTTTTGGTTCGCATTGTTTCAACAGTCACACCCTCATATATTGAATTGGGGTAGCCGTAATAAGTCCAGAGGAATGAGCATATACTCATATTACCCATGCAGCCCTCTGAAAGCACCTCGCATTTATCCTCGGTGATCCTTACGATCTCACCGGGCAGAAGCTCACGGTATATCTCATAGCCAAGCTTCTGGAACGCAAAGGATTCGAAGGAGCAGGCAAAGCCGTCCTCCCTTTTTCCTATAACGATAGGCAGCTTGCCGTGCTTGTCTCTTGCACAGATGATACCGTCCTCGGTAAGCACCAGCAGAGACATTGTACCGTCAATTTTTTCCTGAGCGTAGCGTATACCCTCAACGAAGGAATCCTTCTGAGAGATAAGCGCACCGATGATAGAGCTTGAATTTACCTTTCCGCTGCTCATTACCTCAAAGCTTGCACAGCAGCTGTCAAGGAATTCCGTACGGATATCGCCTGCATTATTTATGATACCGATATTGCATACCGCATAAATTCCAAGCTTTGAACGGAGCAGTATAGGCTGAGGATCGGTATCGCTTATAGCGCCTATGCAGAGATTGCCCTTCATAGACTCGATATCGCTTTCAAATTTGGTTCTGAACGGAGAATTTTCAATACTGTGAATACTTCTCTGGAAGCCCAGCTCAGGGTCATAGGCTGCCATACCGCCTCTTCTTGTGCCTAAGTGAGAGTGATAGTCAGTTCCGAAAAAAACATCGCTTATGCAGTCTGTTTTAGTGGCTGCACCAAAAAATCCACCCATTATAATGACCGCCTTTCTGTTTATATGCTTTCGGAGTATATTTATACACCGAAAACGTTCATATTAATATGATCAGTCGGAAATATAAATGGATCATTCACCGAAAATACGCTTCATCATTTCCTGATAAGCCTCTTCAACGCCGCCCATATCTCTGCGGAAACGGTCCTTGTCAAGCTTTTCGTGAGTTGTGCTGTCCCAGACACGACAGGTATCGGGAGAGATCTCATCAGCGAGAATGATCTGATCGTGGAATCTGCCGAATTCGATCTTGAAGTCGATAAGGTCGATGTTAAGCTCCTTGAAATACTTTACCATAAAGTCGTTTACCATAAATGCGTACTTTGAGATAGTGTCGATCTCTTCCTTTGTAGCAAGACCGAGACCGAGAGCATAGTAATCATTGATGAAGGGATCGCCCAGATCATCGTTCTTGTAGCTGAATTCCAGAGTAGGAGTCTTAAGGGGAGTACCCTCAGCGATACCAAGCTTCTTGGAGAAGCTGCCCGCAGCAACGTTTCTTACGATAACCTCTAAAGGAACGATCTCAACCTTCTTGACGATAGTTTCCCTGTCGCTGATCTCTTCAACAAGGTGAGTGGGAACGCCTGCCTTTTCAAGGAGACCGAACATATGGTTAGTCATCTTGTTGTTGATAACGCCCTTGCCGCTGATAGTACCCTTCTTTTCGCCGTTGAAAGCGGTAGCATCGTCCTTGTAGTCAACGATAACATAGTCAGGGTTGTTTGTAGCGTAAACCTTCTTAGCCTTGCCCTCGTAGAGCTGTTCAGTCTTTACAATATTCTCCATGATAAAATTCCTCCATAAATATATAATTATTACGGTGCATGAAATAACACACACCTTATTGTTTACTTGATCAAAGCTCATCCACCATTTTCTGAAGCTTTTCATTCTTTGCGACAACACCGTCGATCATTTCCTGCTTAGCCTTTTCAAGCTGAGCGGAGAGCTTTTCGTCGGAAAGAGCGAGCATCTGAATTGCAAGCACAGCCGCATTTTTTGCACCGTTTACGGCAACTGTTGCAACGGGAATGCCCGAGGGCATCTGAACAGTAGCCAGAAGTGCATCAAGACCTTCAAAAGATGACTTTATCGGAATACCGATAACAGGCAGAGTGGTGTGACCTGCGATAACGCCTGCAAGGTGAGCCGCCATACCTGCCGCACAGATAATGACTCCGAAGCCCTCGGCCTTTGCGGAAGCGGCAAAGCTTGAGGCAAGCTCGGGTGTGCGGTGAGCGGACATTACCTTAGCCTCAACGGGAACACCATACTTTTTCAGCTCGGCGATACAATCCTTTACGATAGGGAAATCGCTGTCACTGCCCATGATTACAGCAACCTTTTTTGACATAAGACAATCCTCCGTTAAATAAAGTAAAACAAAAAAACTGCGGCTATGCCACAGAATTATACAGATATACCTGTTTTTACATAAAAAGACACTGAGGGTACAGAAAATACAATGCCTGTGCCCCACTGGGCATAAGCTGAATAAGCAATATCGGTTGATATGCATTTTAAAGACATATTACTTACCACCTGTTATCAATATGATGAGTATCTGTATACCCACAGCTTCAATAAAAACCAATACTCTTATATTGTAACTGATTTGAAACAAAATTGCAAGTGTTTCCGCAA
Organism: Oscillospiraceae bacterium; assembly: GCA_017481565.1. Lineage (GTDB taxonomy): Bacteria > Bacillota > Clostridia > Oscillospirales > Ruminococcaceae > RGIG4694. Next base: position 6,545 of record JAFUOZ010000087.1, read on the forward strand.
AAAATATTGTAAATTTTAAAAATTTACAATTAGGTATTGCATTTTTTCGTAAATGTGTTATAATATAAACAGAATAACGAAATAAATCGTTATTTATTATTTAACCGGAGGTGTTTTTGTTATGGCATACAAAATTTCTGATGCTTGCATCAGCTGCGGAGCTTGTGCAGATGCTTGTCCCGTAAGCGCAATTTCCGAGGGTGACGGTCAGTACGTTATCGACGCTGCTACTTGTGTTGATTGCGGTTCATGTGCAGATACATGTCCCGTATCCGCTCCCGCTGCTGAATAATTACATAATTATTCATTGGAGATATTGCGATACTGCAAAGAATAAAACGGTGCTGAGGTTTTCACTTCGGCACCGTTTTTTTGTGTTTCCGATATTAAGGAACCGCTGATTAAATCGTTTCACGACCCCCTCAGTCACGCATTTTCATGGGTCTGAAACGATGCCTACGGCTTTAATCAGCGCTTCCTTAATAAGGTCATCGGAGCTTTACAGACCCGATGACCCGTTTTTTATTCCTCAAAGATCTTAGCCACGTCCTTAAGACGCTTTGTTATCTCGATATGCTGAGGACACTGCTCCTCGCACTGCTTACATTCGATACAGTCGGAAGCCTTGCCGTATTTTTCGATAAGGTTCTCGTAATAGGTTCCCTGAACATTGAAGGGTTTTTCTATCTCCTGCATTTCCGCATTGAAAAGGGTGAAATAATCGGGGATAGGAATATTCATGGGACATCCCTCAACACAGTATCTGCATGAGGTACAGGGTACAGCCACCGAAGCATTGATAATATCGGCTACTTTAAGCATTGCTGAATTTTCCTCAGCGGTAAGGGGAACGAAATTCTCCATATATCCCGTATTGTCAAGAAGCTGCTCCATATTGCTCATGCCGCTTAAGACCATCATAACATTTTCAAGGCTTGCGGCAAAGCGGATAGCCCATGAGGGAACGGACATGGAAGGTTCTTTTTCCTTTAAGAATTTTTCTGCCTTGGGAGGAACATTTGCAAGCGTACCGCCCTTTACAGGCTCCATTACGATCACCTTTTTGCCGTGCTTCACAGCGGTCTCATAGCAGAGACGGGACTGTATGCTTTCGCTTTCCCAGTCAAGATAATTTATCTGCAGCTGAACGAATTCAACCTCAGGGTGCTCGGTGAGTATCTTGTCGAGAACATCGGCAGTATCGTGGAAGGAAAAACCGAATATTTTTACCTTGCCCTCTTTTTTCTTGTTAAGTACGAAATCGAATGCACCCAGTCTTTCGGCAACCTCATAGTGATGTGTATTCAGATTATGTATAAGATAATAATCAAAGAAATCCACGCCGCATTTTTCAAGCTGTTCATTGAAAATACGCTCCATATCCTCAACTTTGTTAAGGAACATGGTAGGCAGCTTGCTTGCAACGGTAAAGCTGTCTCTGGGGTGACGCTTTACAAGGGATTCACGGAGCATACATTCACTCTGATTATTGTGATACATATAGGCTGTATCAAAATATGTAAAGCCCTTTTCAAGAAAGGTATCGACCATTTTATTTATCTGTTCTTTGTCAAAGCTTGTCTGATCGTTTCCGTCAAGAAGGGGGAGACGCATAAAGCCGAAGCCTAATTTTTTCATTGTTATCACTCTCCGTTAGATTTTTTTGCGAAGCTGTTCACGTTTAGCCAGTAAGGCTCTGTAAGCCTTTTCTGTATCGTTTATATCTGTTACGGTCTGTTCCATGGGGCATATACCGTCGCCCTTACGGTTTATGATCGTTCCGGTCATAGTACCGTATGAATAGGCTATGCCCTTTTTATCGAGAAACTCCGCTGCCGACCTGCTCATGACCTGACCGTATACCTCAGTCACTCCCGAATAGGAAAAGAGCATCGCCGCCGCCTTTCCGATAATTTTATCCGCTGCCGAAAAGCCTTTCAGGTCTGTACCCTCACTGATAAGGTCAAGCATGGGGGATATACCCTTTTCACTTCTTTTAATAAGGATATCTCCCTTGCAGAGTACACAGGTAAGCTGTTCAGTTTCAAGCACAGCCTTTGCTTTTTCAAGGTCATTCATAAAGCTTTTTAATGCCCTCCATGCGGTCTGCAAGAAGAGGTATAACAGCCCACTGGATGATTATTCCGAAAAGTCCCGCTGTGATGAATTCAACGGCGGAAGCCGCTGTAAGAGCAGTATTTCCAAGTGCATATACCGAAACAAGTACTGCCGCCGCTCTTGCCGCACGACCTGAAAGCTGAACGATAAGAAGCTTTGCGAAGGAATTCAGCTTTGCCTTTGAGATAAGTCCCGATACCGCACCGTATACGCTCAGCTCGATCATCATAAAGGGGAGAAGCGCCATAGCGGGCATACCTGAAATAAGTGAGCTTATCAGGGGACTTGCCAGACCTGCAATTATTCCTGCAGCAGGTCCTCCCGTAAGACCTGCAAGGATAACGGGAAGATGCATGGGGAGAAGTGCCGTGCCCACTGCAGGACCTGTTCCCGATACCGAGCCTATTGCATGGAAAAGCTGAGGAAGTGCCACAGCCGCCGCAACGGAAACAGCGGTTATCAGAGCCTTTGCAGCCGATCTTTTGCTGAGGGTCATTGAATCATTCATTTACATAACCTCCGTTCATTTTATTACACAGGCACTGCCCGAAGGCAGCACCTTATAACCATATAATTATTCTACGAACATAAATCTCGGCTTGATGTTTCCGTGATCGTCGATATCCTCCAGGAACATTTTCAGAGGACGCACCCATACTGTAGGCTTATCATATATCTGCATATACACAACATTTTCTTCAAGGGTCTCATGATCCTTTGCCACATTGAGAACAACATAGTCGCCGCCCTTGAAATGCTTGTAATGACCTCCGATAACTATCCTTCTGCCCTCAGGAACACCCAGTGAGGGGGTACCCTTGTTCACAGGTGCAGGCTGTTCTTCACAGACGGGAGCGGCAGCTTCCTGTACAGGCTCAGCTGCGGGAACAGGCTCTTCCTTCTTTACAGGCTCATTCACAGCAACAGGCTCGGCTTCGGGCATATCCATGGGGATATTGCTGTCCGCAAGGATCATGGAGCAGTTTTTGGGAACTGTAACAGATGCCTGACCGTTTACCGCAAATACCTTTCCCGAAAGACGGTCTGTAAGGCTTGCATACTTTGTATTGAAGCAGAAGGTATGGTCATTGTCGCTGATATTAAGTGCGATATATACCTCCTGACCGTTCTTTTCACGCTTGAAAAGAAGTGTCTGATTGTTAAGCTGCATCTTGCTGTAGGAGCCGTCCTGAAGAGCTTCCAGCTGTATCCTTGCGGCACCGAGAGCGGAGATATGCTTTACAAGCTTGTCGTTTCTGTCGGGGATATCATTTAATTCTATGCATGGTCTGATAGCGTCATCAGCGTGCTCGCCCTGACCCTTTGCACCCTTTATGCCGAATTCACTGCCGTAATAGACCGAGGGAACACCATACATACCATACATCATGGTATAGCAGCAGTAGATATGCTCAGGATTTCTCAGCTGACTTGCAAGTCTTGCAACGTCATGATTATCCACAAAGTTATACATATAGGTATCGCCGTACTGACCCAGCTGATATTCTATGGAATGAGCAATTTCAAAATAATTGCGGTCATTGTGTGAGGAATAAATGCCCTTGAAGCACTGATAATTTGTAACACAGTCGAACATTTCGGGGTTAGCCCATATTCTGTAATTACCGTGAATGATCTCGCCCATAAGCCAGAAATCAGGCTTTAAGGAACGGGTAAAGCTGTGTATTCTCTTGATAAAATCATGAGTGAGACAATCGGCAGCGTCAAAGCGTATACCGTCGATGTTCCATTCCTCTATCCACATTTTAACAGCGTCAAGAAGATATTCAACCACTTCATTATTATTAAGATTAAGCTTTACAAGGTCATAGCAGTTATTCCAGCCTTCATACCAGAAGCCGTCGTTGTAGGGGGAATTTCCGCCGAAATTAAGATTGCAGAACCAGCCGCAGTAACGGCTGTTCTGACGATTCTGCTGAACGTCCTTAAAGGCAAAATGCTCTCTGCCCACATGGTTGAATACACCGTCAAGGATAATTCTGATACCGTTTTCATGAAGAGCGGCACAGACCTTTGAAAAATCCTCATTTGTACCCAGACGTGCATCTATCTTCTTATAATCCGAGGTATCGTAGCCGTGAGCGGCAGATTCAAAAACAGGTCCGAAATAAACCGCATTCATGTTCATAGACTTAAGATGAGGTATCCAGTCAATGACCTTTCCGATACGGTTTACGGGAGTATCAGAAGCTTCACTGCGGCGGCGTTCACAGCCACAGAAGCCCATAGGGTAGATGTGGTAGATTGATGCTTTGGTGATCCAGTGTGACATGATAAAATACTCCTTTTTTCACATGAAGAAAGATTAATTAGTATTATTGTGCAAACATAACCTGTATGTACACACATACTATTATGCATTATAACATATAATCAATAAAAAATCAAGTGAATGTATCAATATCCTTTTGATAAAAATAACAAACAGCCTTAATAAAGTTGAAAAAATATGTGAATAACTGTATACAAACTACAAAATTTGTCCTGTAAATGAATAAATACGGCATATTTATGCACAGAATAATACTATTCGGGTTATCATATATTCTTTTGATAAATATATAAAAAGGGAGATGTGTATGGATAAAACTGTCAGAAAGAAGATAATTTTCGGAGCAATATGCCTTTTCACAGCGGCGGCGGCGCTTATAAGGCTGGATAGTGTGCTTTCCTTTCTGGGAAAGCTTTGTGCGCTTTTTATTCCTGTTCTTCTGGGGTTTCTGCTTGCGGCAGTGCTGAACGATCCTGTTATGAAAACGGAAAAGCGTATCAAAGGACGTTTTCCGAAGCTTTCGGGATCGGCTGCAAGGCGTATATCCATAGCCCTTGTATATCTTGGGGTGATAGCTGTGATCGCCCTTGCGGTCGCATTTATAATCCCGCAGCTTGCAGACAGTGTACGTCTTTTTGTCAACAGCTTTGACGGCTATTACAGCAATTTCCTGCGTTTTATCGGCAGACTTGAAAGCATGGAAGGTTTTACCGCTGCAAAATGGCTGGGGACAGCTGTTGATTATATTCTGGAATTTATAAAGGTAAATGTTCCGAGGATCGCCGAAAAGGCGTATGATATCACATCATCAGCGGTAATGGCGGTCACGAACGGCGTATTTGCGGCAGTGATATCGGTCTATCTGCTTGCGGATAAGGAACGTTTCATTTCGGCGGCGGCAAGGATTCTCGCTGCTTTTTTGTCGGAAGAAAAAATATGCGCTGCAGGACATTATGCAGGAATGGTAACAGGCTGTTTTTCACGGTTTATACACGGTCAGCTTACCGAAGCTGTACTGCTTGGGGGACTGTGCTTTCTGGGAATGATACTTTTCGGCTTTGATTATCCTCTGCTTATATCGGCTGTTATCGGGATAACCGCACTTGTGCCTGTTGTGGGAGCGTTTATCGGAACTGTCCCCTCCGCACTTATGCTGTTTCTGATAGAGCCGTCACAGGCACTGTGGTTTACGGTGTTTATCCTTATCCTGCAGCAGCTTGAAAATAATCTTATCTATCCCAAGGTTGTGGGTAAATCAATAGGACTTCCTCCGCCTGTTATCCTTATAGCTATTATATTCGGAGCAGGTCTGGGCGGTACTGTGGGTATACTTATCGGTATACCCTCAGCCTCGGTCATATATCTTATCGTCAGGGAGCGGCTCAATGAGCGTGAGTCAGCGGCAAAATAAAAAAATCCGTCTCCGAAGATACTCAGAGACGGTTTTTTTATGCGGTATCACTCACGTATATGCTCATACCCCTGATCGATGATCGAGCGCACATGACTGTCTGCAAGGGAATAGAAAACGGTTTTTCCTTCCTTGCGGTATTTTACAAGACGGCTTTGCTTAAGCACCCTCAGCTGATGTGATATGGCACTCTGGGTCATATTAAGCAGCCGTGCAATATCACATACGCACATTTCGCTTTCAAAAAGCACATAAAGAATGCGTATTCTCGTTGAATCACCGAAAACCTTGAAAAGCTCGCTCAGATCATAAAGCTCGGTTTCATCGGGCATAGCGGCTTCTATCCTTTCGATTATCTCCTGATGAGGTGAGTCACATTCGCAGCTTTCCACATTTGAGCTGTCATAGCGCATATAAACATTCCTTTCGTCATTTCAGACAGCATATAAATCTGAAATAAAATTTTTCGGCAGGCTTCATTTCGTTATATAAGACCTCCGCAAGCCGTGTCACGATTACGGCGGCGGTGTCCGCTTCCTCTGCCGATGGGGGAGCGCCTGCAAATTTAGCGGCAAGACCTGCTCCCAGTACTTTGTAAGAGTCTCCCTTTTCAAGAAATGAAAGCTTGTCATCGATATATGAGGCATAGTCCTCATAGCTCATTCCGTCAGACTTTGAAAGCTTTTTGAAGCTGCATATCTTAAGAAAATATCTGCACGAATAGGAGGCTTTCAGAACGGTATTCCTTCCCGAAAGGGCTTTTTTTCTGCCTTTTGCTATCAGATAATATCTTGCGCCGAAAAGTCCCGTTACGGCGGCGAGCACAGTAATGACCGTTACTGCAGCGGCAGATACAGGCTTTTTCACAGGTGGGATATCCTCTGTTTCGGGAACATCGTCAGTATCATCAGCATCGGGAACATATTCATATACTGTTTCTTCCGTTACAGCCTCACCCTCCGTGACAGCTTCCGTTTCAGCTTCGGTGAATTTTTCCGTTACAGGTGCTTCCGTGACGGTAGTTTCGGTTACCGGCTCATCTTCAACAGGCAGTGACTGAGGAATATCCTCATAAGAAGATGAAAGCTCGTCCTCTATTGATGAAGAGCCTGTCAGCTCCATATCGCTGTATCCGGGAGTAACTTCAAAGGGATACCAGCCGTAGCCGTCCACATATACTTCTATCCATGCGTGAGCTCTCGTATCGGTTATTTCAACAGAAACAGGCTCACCCACTGCAATACCGTCAGGAAAATCGTCAGCCTTTATAACATATCCCTCACAGTATCTTGCGGGTATTCCTCTGTGACGGCACATAAGCACCGCCGAGGACGCAAAATGTGAGCATGAGCCTTTTCTGTTTTCGGTAAGAAAATAATCGGCAAAATCCTCACCGAAGGGGAGCTTTCCCGCATCAAGACTGTATTCACAGTATGCTGAGAGCCAGCGCTTTATATTGTAAAGCTCGGTCTTTATATCGGTAAACTCCACATCGCCGTATATTTTTTCGGCGGCGGTAAAGGTTTCGGGGATCTGCAGATAATTATCATATACGAATTTTCTGTATTTTTCCTCGTCATCTCCTAGGAGAGTGTCCGCACTCATTATATCGGAATCAAGAACAGCATTTCTCAGACTGTCGGATATATTGTATACCTCAGCGGTGTAAATATCATCGGGAGAAAGAATGTTATCCTTTTCCGACCTGTACAAAGCAGCACTTTCGGGCGTGATGTAATAGGGAAGATATGCATAAGCCCTGTTGGCATTTATATTTTCTATGGTTATACTGTTTACGGAAAGCTTGTCCGAATAAAGTCCCCATACATAGCCGTCAAGGAAACGTGATGAAGTTACATCGGAAACATATTCCGATTCAATGTCATAAAGTCTTTCTGCCGTTTCATCGGAAAGCTCATTCCATGCATTTCCCGTGTATTCAATACCTGTAAAGCCCTTAAGATATATATTGTTATCCGATTTCAGAAGCTCGGCGGTAAGCACGGTATAGTTATCAAAGGTTATGCTGTCCGTTCTGCCTAATTTTCCGTGATTGATAGCTCCGCTCATGTCATTTGAAAGCGGCTCCAGCACCTTGATATCATTCAGGAATTTGCTCCACTTGAATGTTCTCATATATCTGCTGAAGCTTGTTCTGAATTGCTTGATGCTGTCGGGACGCTCATAGCCTGAGACACCGATAACGAAGGAGGCAAGTCCGAAGCATATCATCACCGCTGATGCAGCCATAGCCGCCGCCTGTGATGAAGCCTTTGCATAAACGGGCAGCAGCCTGTCTGCACCTGTGACAGGGTATTCGGCGATCTCAGCCGCTGCCGATGCAGCCCATAAAGCGATAACAGATATCAGCCAGATATAGTCGGGTACAAGACCGTAATAGAGTATAAGCTCAACAGTGGGAAAGGTGGATACAAAAACGGCTATTATTCCTGTACGGTATATCATTCCCACCCCTGCTGTCAGTGATATGAATGCAGCTGTAAGACCTATAAGCAGCTTTATATCCCCATTCAGATCTCCCGGATATGCCGAAAGATCGTAATAATCCACTGCTGCAAATTCGGGTCTTACAAGGGAAAGATAGCTGTTCGCAACAGACAGGAATCCGTAATACAGGCTGTTTTTATTGTACCATACAGCTGCCAGAAGTCCTGCTGCCGATAAACCTATCAACGCAGTGCCCCATTTTTTTAAAAGAGCCGCCCCCATGCACATTCCGCACATGAGTAAACAGGGCAGCAGAACACTGCTCAGGTCATAAGCGGGAAGGACAGCCGATACAAAACACATTACCGAACCGATGCTTCCGAGAAAAGCGATAAAGGTACGTATAAGATGTACCGAAAGACCTGTCCTGTCCTCTTTATTTATATAAAGACCTACATTTATTTCAATGCCTGCACTGCGGTCAGCTGCACGGGCAGGCTGTTTTTTTGTAAAGAAATCGTTCATATATGTTTCTGAATATTACTGCTCCCTTATCGGAACGATAACGGTAACATTTCTCGCTCCGTAGCTTTTTCTTATTTTATCATAAAGTGTATCATCAATTCCCGAAGATACGATATAGATAATGTCATATCTTCTGTTTTCGGGATTGACGGCTATTGTCTCTGCCGAAATATCGGCTCCGTAAAGTCCGTGAATACAGCCTTCAAGCCTGTCGGTAAGAGAAATATCATTAATAAAAACTCCCTCGGAGGTATAGCTGTCAAAGAGTATCTCATGCTCACACAGTGTCATTGCCGCTGTGTAAAAGCTTTCGCATATCCTGTCCGCTTCACCGATATCGCCCTTTGCGGAGGCTGTATCTGCCGCAAGCAGGATAAGCGCACGATTATTAGCACTGCTTTCACGTACGATAAGCTCTTCACTGCGGCTGCTCAGCTTCCATGCGATACGGTTAAGCTTATCGCCGTCACGGTATTCGCGGAGACTGTCAAGCTCCTGAACAGCGGAGCTGATACGCGACATATCCGATTGAGAGGAAACTGTCTCATTGACCGTAAGCTTATATGCATATTTATCTGACAGCGGATATCCTCCCGAGGGAAGAAAATCCACAGCCGCATGGATACTGCCGCCCTTTGAGCTTCTTATGCAGAAAAGCCTGAAAAAGTCGTATATCCTTATTTTTGCGATACCGCATTCCACACGCTGACAGAAGTCCGATCTGACGTTTATGCTTATTTTTTCGGTGCTTTTTGAGGGAACGGCAACGATCACCCTCTGCTGTTCCTTTTCATTTCCGGGAAGCCGTCTGCATTCCACCCATATTGCTGTAACAGGCAGGGGGATCGGCGTAGGATTGGTTATCTGAATAAGCAGCTCAGTATCGTTACCCTTTGCCGCAAAGCTTTCGGGAACAGCCGCCGAAATTTTAAGCTTTGAAGCTGCATAGGCTGTCAGAGGAAAAGTAACAACAGGGACAGCAGCGGCAATTATCAGAGTTATCAGAGAAAGCGTATCGGTATATAATGCGTAAAAAAACGCAAGTCCGATCAGCAGTAGTATATATACAAATCTCATAATCAAATTCTTGGCTGTTTTACCGAAGCGGCAGTTTTTTTCAGGATCCTTTCAGCCTCGGCTATGCTTCTTGAGCCTGAGGAAAGAACCAGTCTGTGAGCTGCCGACGGTATCAGCACATAGTCAACATCATCGGGGATAACGTAATTTCTGCCCTTCAATACAGCGGTAGCCTTTGCCATGGCAGATACGGCGATAGCACCTCTTGTGGATATTCCCAGAGTGATATCCCCGTCGTTTCGTGTAGCGGCGGCGATGTCCGCAATATATCGGTATATCCTGTCGTCCGCATATATTTCAGAGGTCATTTTCTGTAAGCTGAAAAGCTCATCTGCCGATATAACAGGCTTTATGCTGTCAAGTGCCGATGATGATTTTTTTGATTTAAGTATATCAGCCTCGCTTGCCGGATCCGGATAGCCTATTGAAAGTCTTACCATGAATCTGTCAAGCTGTGATTCGGGCAGAAGCTGAGTTCCTGCCGAGCCTACGGGATTTTGTGTTGCAATAACGATGTAGGGCTCGGGAAGCTCATGAGTGATACCGTCAACAGTAACGGAATGTTCCTCCATAGCTTCAAGAAGTGCCGACTGAGTACGGCTTGAGGTCCTGTTTATTTCATCGGCAAGAAAAAGATTGCACACTGCCGCACCCTCATGATATTCAAAAGCGCCTGTACTTTTATTCATGGCAGTAAATCCCGTAACGTCCGAGGGCATAACGTCGGCTGTAAACTGCATTCGGCGGCAGTCAAGGGACATAGCCTTTGAAAATGCAAGTGCAAGAGTTGTTTTTCCCACACCGGGCATATCCTCCAGAAGAATATGACCGCCTGCAAGTATCGCAAGCATAGCATTGATGATAACATCGTCCTTTCCGATGACAGCTTTTTTGACTTCATTTAAAATTCCCTTGACGGCAGGGAGAACAAGCGCAGGAGTATTGTCCAAGCTTTATCGTCCTTTCGTATATAAATTAAAAAGCAAGAACCTGTATCCAAGGTGAAATATCCCATTAAATACAGGCTCTGAAAATTATTGAATTATTGATTGATGAACAGATCAGCTGAGAGAAAGGATAGCCATATCTCCGTTTGTATTAAAGCCTCTCTTGTTGAGCATATCAACGGTAGTCTGTACCATTCCGCCCTTGATAGCACGGATAGATTCATCAAATGCAGTAACAGCCTTTACAAAATCCTCATCGCCGTTTTCCTTGGTCACATATACAGTAAGAAGAACCTTTAAAGTATTGAAAATTACATTGAAAAATGCAAAGTTATCCCACATTGAAAGAGAATAATCGGAAAAAGGCATATTAAGTGACCAGATAAAGCCTACGAGAACATTTTCAAGAAGATATTCTCTGTTTTCGTCCTTATCCTTGCCCTGACCCAGATAATCAGAGAAGAAGTTGATCTTCATATCAAAATACTTATCCTTGACATCGCTGAAAGGATGATCCTTTACATTGGAAAGATCTGTCTTATAACCAAGTCTGTCAAAGACAGTCTGTCTGACTTCCTTGAAATTCTTTGTATCAGGCATTCCTGCCATCATAGAAAGTGCGTCAAGAACGCTGAATTCAAAATTAGGATTGAGAGAAGAGAAATATTCCATTATCGCACTTCTGTCAGGGTGAGCCATGAAGTCCATGATAAAGGGAGGAATTTCCTTTTCCTTGCCGTTGTTGTTCATATTATCAACAGCCTTGAATACATAGTTGATAAGCAGCATTCTCTTTTCGATAGAATACTGTCTGTCCTGAATTGCATTCATCATAACGGACTTGCCGGGCCAGTAGTGAATAAGCTGTGGGAACTTGCTTACAAGATCCTTTGCCTTTTCAATATATACCTTACCCTTTTCCTCATCAATGCCCTGCTGATTGAAGGAGATAGGTTCCTTGATCTCCATAAGCTTTCTTACAACTCTTTCCTGCATGAGAGGGAAAGAGTATTCAACGGAATAAGGAGTTACTGTAACTGTATAGCTTACGCCCTCATTTAAGGGATTGGTTTCATCTGTAAGTTCATTATAATAAGCGGGTGAAATAATAGAAAATGGCATTTGTATACCCTCCGATTTCGATTTTATAAATTAGATAATAGTATTATAACACATTAATTCCGAAAATGCAAATATTTTTCATGATTTTTTTCAAGAATTAGTAATTCCGTAAGATAAAAGCATAATACTGTCGCCAAGATGTACATTTTCCACTATAATATCGCTGTAATCCAGCCTGAGATCATAGTGACTGAAGTTCCAGAATGCCTTTATCCCAAGTCCAACCAGATGATCGGCGATCTCCTGAGCGGACGCTTTCGGGATACAGAGTATAGCGATTATCGGTTTATGCTCTTCGGCAAATTCGTCGATATCGTCTATATCCCTGATAGTGATACCTGCGGCAGTTTTTCCTACCTTTTGTTTATCCGAATCAAAAATTGCCGCAAGGCTGCAGCCGTATTCGGAAAAATTCATGTGAGTTGCAATAGCCTTTCCCAGATTACCTGCACCGATAAGGATAGTCTTATATCCCTTGTCAACGCCAAGTATCTTTCCGATCTCCTGACGAAGCTCGATAAGATTATATCCGTAGCCCTGCTGACCGAAGCCGCCGAAGCAGTTCAGATCCTGCCTTATCTGAGAAGCGGTCAGCGACATTTTCTTTGACAGATCTCCCGAAGAAATCCTTACTGTTCCTTCCTTTATAAGCTCACCGATAAAGCGGTAATATCTAGGGAGACGTCTTATTACTGAAAGCGAGATTTCGCCTTTTTTAGACATTTATCAGTTCATTCCTTTCTGCGGCAATACCGCAAATGCAATTTTTATGCATTGAAAAGCAGCATATGACGATAAGCTGTTTTTCAATGCATAAAAGCAGCGGAACGGTCTCCGCCGCCTTTGATGCATTATTATCTGTGATTACATCATCTTTGCAAGACGTTCGTTTACAGCAACTAAGAATGCCTCTGTATCAACAGTCTGCTTGTTTTCCAGTGTGGAAAGGGCAGCAAGGTCACCTGTCATAACGCCTTCTTCAATGGTCTGAATAGTAGCCTTTTCAAGCTTATCCGCAAAGCCCATAAGCTCGGGAAGGTTATCAAGCTCGCCTCTCTTGCGGAGAGCGCCTGTCCATGCAAAAAGTGTTGCAACGGAGTTTGTGGAGGTCTTTTCGCCCTTAAGATGCTTGTAGTAGTGACGCTGTACTGTACCGTGAGCAGCCTCATACTCGTAAACACCGTCGGGAGATACAAGAACGGAGGTCATCATAGCAAGGCTTCCGTAAGCTGTTGCTACCATGTCGGACATAACGTCACCGTCATAGTTCTTGCAAGCCCAGATATATCCGCCGTTGGAGCGTACAACTCTTGCAACCGCGTCATCAATGAGAGTATAGAAATACTCAATGCCTGCAGCTTCAAACTTTTCCTTATAATCCTTCTCGAATACCTCAGCGAAGATATCCTTGAAACGATGGTCATACTTCTTGGAGATAGTATCCTTTGTAGCGAACCATACGTCCTGCTTTGTATCGAGAGCAAAGTTGAAGCAGCTTCTTGCAAAGCTTTCGATAGACTTGTCCTTGTTGTGCATACCCTGGATAACGCCTGCACTGTCCTTGAAATCATAGATAAGGGAGCGTGTTTCGTTGCCGTCCTTGTCGGTGCATACGATCTCACACTTTGAATCCTTGGGAACCTGCATTTCAGTATTCTTGTAAACATCACCGTATGCATGACGTGCGATAGTGATAGGTTTTGTCCATGTGGGGATATACGGAGTGATACCCTTTACGATGATAGGTGTACGGAAAACAGTACCGTCAAGGATAGCTCTGATAGTGCCGTTGGGTGACTTCCACATTTCCTTAAGGTTATACTCGGTCATTCTTGCCGCATTGGGAGTGATGGTAGCGCACTTTACAGCAACGCCGTACTTCTTTGTAGCCTCAGCGGAATCAACGGTAACCTTGTCATCTGTTTCGTTTCTGTATTCAAGACCGAGATCGTAATATTCTGTCTTAAGATCAACATAGGGAGTGAGAAGGATATCCTTTATCATTTTCCAGATAATTCTGGTCATCTCGTCTCCGTCCATTTCGACCAGGGGAGTGGTCATCTGAATCTTTGCCATTGTATTTTTCCTCCTTTTAATCGGGAACAGCGAAAAGTATCTCCGCAGACCCGTCGGTATATTTGTTTATCGCCGCTTCAAAAAGCGGAAAGACACTGCTTCTTTTGTTTCCGAACACACCGCAGCCGAAAGCGCCGAATATCATTACATCAGGCTTTTTATCGGCGGCAAGGGAAACTATTCTAGCAATTCGTTTTTCCATGATCTGATCGACCTTTTTATCGGACATTGCAGCCATTCGTCTGTTTACCGCAGGACAGGTGATAAAGCTGCATATAACAGGCTTTTCAAGCAGCTCGCCCATATCGTTTCTGATAACGGGAACATTTTCGGAATATATCATTCCGTCTGTATAATCGGGCAGTATATGCCTGTGATTTGCATTGTAATATTCCTTTGCCTCACGTATGGTATAATACAGTCCCGAGCATCTGCAAAGAGCCTCCTCCTGAGCGTTTCCGCCCATAACATAGGCTCCGCCGGGATAATGTGCATTTGCAAAATTAAGTGCGATAATGCGCTTGTCACGGTTTGCAAGAATACATTCTGTGGTTGTCATGCTTACGATATGCTCAGAAACGGAATAATAAGGACGTTTGCCGTCACGGTCGGTAAGGGGATAATCCTTATAATAAACGGAGCGCATTTCTCCGAAGCCGCCGTTTTCAAATATCCTGTCGTTTTCACTTTTTATCTTAAGATAATTCATTTCTTATCATCAAACCCTTTTATTGCGGGGACAGCCACACCTGTAATCAGTCCGCATATGAGAAATTCTATCTCGTTTCCCGTAATAAGACCAAGTGTCGTTCCGATAACAAGACCTGTCAGTCCGCCTGTTATGAACGCATTTCGGCGCACCTCGAAGAAATCTGTCTGCTTATCCTTTTCGGCTTTGAGCCGCATAAGATTTTCAGCGTCCTCTTCTTCCGAGACAGCTTTCAGGTTATCACATGGGAAATCGGTACATTCAATGCAGCTTCTGTACCATTTGCCGAGACAGCAGGTACGTACCTCACATTCGCCGCCCTCGGTGAGACAGCCTCTGCAGCCGATATCCGTATCTCCCTTGTGAACGTGCAGATCATAAAAATATTCACATTCACGGCAGTTTACACCACAACAGCCGTACATAGGCGGTTTTTCCTCAGGGGGAGCAGCCTTGTCAGCTTCTATCTGTGCGGCATTGCGCATATTCAGGATATGCCTGTAATTCTCGGGAGGACTGTCGGGAATATCAAACCCGTGACGGTCAGTATCATTCCGCAAAGCAGTCCACCTCCGAAAAATAATTATTACTTGAGATTTTCTCTTGTATAGTCAAGGAGACCGCCTGCAAGAATGATATCCTTTGTACGTCCTGTAAGCTCACAGAGAACAGGGATATTTTCGCCTGTTGTCTTGTTTGCGACAGTAAGCTCTGTCTTTCCTGCAATGATATCCTCACGTACATTCATAACAGCAAGCTCATCGCCCTGGCTGATCTTTTCATAATCAGCTTCATTTACGAATGTAAGAGGAAGGATACCTGCATTGATAAGGTTGGAGCGGTGGATTCTTGCAAAGCTCTTTACCAGAACAGCCTTTACGCCGAGATAAAGAGGAGCAAGTGCGGCATGCTCACGTGATGAGCCCTGACCGTAGTTAGAACCGCCGACGATTATTGACTTGCCCATTTCCTTTGCTCTTGCGGGGAACTGATCGTCACATACTGTAAAGCAGTGCTGTGAGATAGCGGGGATATTTGAACGGAGAGGAAGGATCTTTGCGCCTGCAGGCATGATATGGTCGGTTGTGATGTTGTCGCCTACCTTAAGAGAGCAGCCGCACTCGATATTCTCAACCAGAGGAGCAGTCTCGGGGAAAGGCTTGATGTTGGGACCTCTGAGGATCTCAACGCTGTCCATATCCTTCTCGTCAACGGGAGGAACGATCATGTTATCGTTGATGATAAACTCATCGGGAAGCTTGAATTCGGGCATATCGCCGAGATCTCTGGGATCTGTGAGAACGCCTGTGAGAGCGGAAGCGGCAGCCATTTCGGGAGATACAAGATAGATCTGACCGTCCTTTGTGCCTGAACGTCCCTCGAAGTTACGGTTGAAGGTACGCAGTGAGATACCCTTTGAATTGGGGGACTGACCCATACCGATACAAGGACCGCACGCACTTTCGAGGATTCTTGCACCTGCATCAATGAGAGTAGCAAGAGCACCGTTCTCTGCAAGCATATTGAGTACCTGCTTTGAGCCGGGAGCGATAGAAAGTGAAACATCGGGGTGAACGGTCTTGCCCTTAAGGATATGAGCCACCTTGAGCATATCGAGAAGTGAGCTGTTTGTGCATGAGCCGATACATACCTGATCTATCTTCATATTTCCGATCTCGGCAACGCTCTTTACGTTGTCGGGGGAGTGAGGACAAGCAGCCAGAGGAACAAGCTCTGAAAGGTTGATCTCCACTACCTCATCATAAACAGCATCATCATCAGCCTTAAGCTCTGTCCATACCTCTTCTCTCTTCTGAGCCTTGAGGAACTGCTTTGTAGTTTCGTCGGAGGGGAAGATAGATGTGGTTGCGCCGAGCTCAGCGCCCATGTTTGTGATAGTTGCTCTTTCGGGAACGGAGAGAGTCTTTACACCCTCGCCGCAGTATTCGATGACCTTGCCTACGCCGCCCTTTACGGAAAGTCTGCGGAGTACTTCAAGGATAACGTCCTTTGCGGATACCCATGGGTTCAGCTTGCCTGTAAGCTCAACCTTTACTATCTTGGGGTATGTAATATAGTAAGCGCCGCCGCCCATAGCAACAGCAACGTCAAGTCCGCCCGCACCGATAGCGATCATACCGATACCGCCGCCTGTGGGGGTATGGCTGTCCGAACCGATAAGGGTCTTTCCGGGAACGCCGAAGCGCTCAAGGTGTACCTGATGACAGATACCGTTTCCGGGTCTGCTGAAATAGATGCCGTGCTTCTTTGCAACGGAGCCGATAAATCTGTGGTCGTCGGCATTTTCAAAGCCTGACTGAAGAGTGTTGTGGTCGATATAAGCAACAGAACGTTCTGTTCTTACTCTGGGAACGCCCATAGCCTCATATTCAAGATACGCCATAGTACCTGTAGCGTCCTGAGTGAGCGTCTGATCGATCCTGATGCCGATCTCCTGTCCCTTTACGAACTCACCGTCAACAACGTGAGCCTTAAGGATCTTTTCTGTAAGTGTAAGTCCCATTTACAAATCCTGCCTTTCATGCTAATTAAGAACCGCGGCTGCGGTTATTCAAATATAGAATATACACATTTTATAATAACATTTTTACGGCAGTATGTCAATATTTTTATTCGTTAAATTATTAACATTTTTTAAATATTGAGCAAAAACGCCGTTTTTATACATTTTATATAGTAATTGCAATAAAAAAGCAGCTCCGTATTCATGTCGGAGCTGCTGATTATAATAACGCTGCTATGCTTCTGATTAAATATTATTCAACATTAATGTAGAGAGTGAATTTTGTTGAGCCGCTTGTCCATGTTACGGTGCAGTCGCCCTCCTTGACAGCTGTAATGATGCCCTTTGAGCTTACCTTGGCGATCTTGGAGTTTGAGGACTTCCACTTTGCAGAGGTTACGGTTTCTTTTCCGTTCATTGCGCTCAGGTCGATCTTATCACCTGCGGACATATTGAGCATGATTGTTGCATCGGAAGAAGAAACGGAAGATTCGGAAGATGTCTTTGTGCTTTTCTCAGTATTTCCGCCGGGAGCCGATATGGAGAAGGAATATTTTGATGTGCTGCTAGGGAAAACTCCTGAAAAAACAATATAATGTGTTCCGGCAGAAACATTGTATGTAACAGTACCTTTAAAAACGCCATTATTGCGATCAAGATCAAAACCGATAGCATCGTTGTTACGTGTTGTAAATTTGCCTGATTTAGCTTCTTTTTTTGTTGGTTCAAGCAAAGTGCCGTCACTGTTATATACATGTAACAAAAGATCGCTGTTGTAATCATTTGTTACATTGATTTTTAATTTTCCTTTTTTGGAAACATTAATTTTGAACATGTGGCTGTCGCCTTCATCCAGTTCTTTCGTATATTTATATCCTGACTTAATAGTAGTTGAATCATCAAAAATATTCTTAGCCGAAACGCTTATGCACATGGTAAGCGATAAAACAGCCGCAGAAATTACCGCAAGAGCGGCTTTTACAAATTTTTTCATAAAAAGACCTCCGATGTGTTATTCTTTGTTTGCATTACAGCGCTAAATAGCAATGGTTTGTACATTTATCAAACGCATTTTTACCATAATAACACAATTATATTAATAACTATAGGATATATCTTTGACAAAATCTTAAATATAGCTGTTTCGGGAATATTTTTCCTTAAATCTAAAGAAACGGAAAATAATGCCGATATATGAGATATATAAGTAAGGTCTGTTCATTATCTTTATAAACGGAGGTATGGTCATGAATATAAACAGTGTAAATACAAATATAGGTGCATACAATACCTATGCGGCAAACAATAACAATACAGCAGCTAAGGAAGCTGAAAAGCAGGGTGCTGTAAATAACACAAACACCGATACTTTTACCTCATCTGTTTCAAAGACTGAGGGAGTGGCTGTAAGCTCGGGACTTTCCGCAGGCGCACAGGCTATTCTTGATGAGCTTCGTGAAAAGTATGATAATGTGGGCTTTAAGGTTGAGGATTTTGATACCGATGAAGAGGCTCAGAATGTGCTTAACAATATGTCAACAGGCAAGGAATACAACTGTGTTATCACTTCCGACCTTCTGGAGCAAATGGCTGCCTCGGAGGAAAAGAAGGAGAGCATTATGCAGTCTATCTCCGCTTCAATAGGTGATCTTGATGTTGCTTATGAGGAGCTGGGAGAGGAAAATCCCTTTACATCACTGGGTATTTCCTACGGTGCAGAGGGTCTGCCTACATATTTCGGAACAGTAAGCTTTGCGGAAGAGGGCGAGGAGGTAACTCCCGAAAATTCCGTTACAATCAAGGCTAAGTCAGTTGAGGAGCTTCTTTCAAAGCTTAAGGAGCGTCAGGCTGAGATTGATGAATTGGCTGCAAAGAGAGCAGAAGCAAAGCGTCTTGCAGAAAAGGAAGCTGAGGAGGCTGCCGCTGAAAAAACCGAGGAGGAAAAGGCTGCCGAAAAGGCGGCTGAGGAAAAATCCGCCGAGGAAGCAGCTGTTCAGCAGGATAATGCCGCTGATAATATCGCATCTAAGTTTATCACCGATACAACTGTTCAGGAAGCGGCTGTTTTCAGCTCTATGGCATGATCTGAGAGATTTTTCAGGATAAAAATAGTATAGTTTTTACATCAGGCTGTAAGGTTATTTTCCATAACTTACAGCTTGATTTTTTGTTGGTTTTGTACTATAATTTAGTTATCCGATAAGGAAATGCCTGAAAAGTCAAGAAGCTGTTTCCGTGAAAGTGCGCGTCGGATCGGACAGCGGACCGCATGAATGGCGAAAAATATAAACACCTGTCGGAAATAATATAAAGGAGGCAATGAAAAAATGTGTGGATTTTTCAGTGGCTGTGATTTCACTTCTATCTGTGAGCTTTTCAGCAAGTTCTTCGGTATTTCCTGCAAGTAATTGACAGGGAAATTCCGATGTAAGGACATAAGTAGGTTTCTCCATACTTCATACTTATGAAAAGGCGGCTTCTTCGTTTCGGCGGAGAAGCCGTTGCTTTTTAAGGAAGTGCTGATTCGATTTATTCAGTGGTTCCTTAAGTACGATTTTATGGACTTATAATCGGTGTAACCGATTTTTAATTTGAAAATGATCCGTTTCTGTGGTATAATAATAACATATATTTACCAAAAGAAAGGACAGATACATAAACTATGAATAAAAAGGATATTGCTGAGATCAAAAAGAATTTCAACGATAAAAGCGGATTTTTTACCATTAACCGTGTGGTTATGGCATATATTGATGCTGAAAGAGAGGTACATTGCAAGGAAAATAAGTCCTTCCCCATGTTTTCCGAGGAGGAGACAGAGGTACTTTTTGAGTCACTTAAAAAAGTGCTCAGCGGAAGTCTGGGAAAGAATCTGACCGAGTATCCTTTCCCCAATGAAGCCTATGAGGAGGGCGGAGCGCAGAATATATTCTATGCGGCGGTAAAATCAAAGCTTGAGGACGAAACGGCTGTAGATAATGCCCTTGACCGTATCAGAGAGAATTTACAGTATGATGCTGCATATTGTATTCACATGGCGCACTGTTCATACAGTATCATGATAAAGGATAAGAACGATGATAAGATAGGCGAATCGGACGGACAGTATAATTTCATCGTTACGGCAATATGTCCCATGAACACAAATACTGACGGGTTTTTCTATAATTCGGACGGCAACAGTATTGAAAAGAAAAGCAATGTTGATCTTATCATCAACAGAGCGCCTACCGATGGTTTTGTATATCCCGTATACAGTGACCGCTGTCCCGATGTGAATAATGTTCTTTATTATACCAAAACTCCGAAGAAGCCTAATCTTTCCATGATAGAGGATACTCTTGACTGTCGTTTTGTTATGACCTGTGAAAGCGAAAAGGAAAAATTCAGACAGGTTTTAGGCGAGGTAGTTGGAGATGAGCTTGATTATACCGTGATAACAAAGGTGAATGAAATAATCAAGGACGTTATCGCACAGAACAAGAATGAATCCGAACAGACCATGATAGATGATACAAGGCTGAGAAATATCCTTTCAGATGCAGGTGTAAGCGATGAAAAGCTGCAGGGCCTTTCCGATGCATATCAGAATGCTGTAGGAGAGGACGGAAAGGGCTTTACCGCCACTAATTTAGTGGAGAACAAGACTGTTGTTGCTACATCTGAGATAACTATCAATATCGGAAAGGACGCTACCGAAAAGCTGAGAACAGGTGTTATTCAGGGGAGAAAGTGTCTTATAATCGATCTTGATGATCCTGAGATAACCGTAAACGGCTTTGATGCTGCTATTGATACGGGTTCGGCTGAAAATGCGGCTGATGACAGATCGGCTGAAACGGAAAATAACGGTTAAACAATTTTTTATATAAGATATTTGTCGGCAGAGAGCTGTAAAAAAATGCTCTCTGCCGATTTTTTTATAAAAAATAAAAAAATTTCAAAAAAGGTATTGACAAACTGATATGAGTGTGCTACTATTATGTCAGACGATATATCGTGACACAAAATATCGTGAGGCGAAATATCGTCAAACAGAATATCGTAAGGCATAATAATATTAAGGAGGTAATAATATGTCCTATAACGGTGGTCCTATGACGGAGGCTATGTATTATATTCTGCTTGCACTTCTTAATCCGAATCACGTATATCAGCTGATGCAGGCGGTAGGTGAGGTTTCGGGAGGACGTGTAAAAATGGGTCCGGGTACTCTTTACGGCGTTCTTACACGAATGCAGAAGGAAAAGCTTATAATTATCCTTACTGATGACGGACGAAGAAAAACATATCAGATAACCGACGACGGCAGAGATGCACTTAAGCAGGAGTATGAGCGTATCAAGGCAATGGTATCTGACGGTGCTGCGATCAATGATATAGATTAAGGGGGACGGTTTATGAAATATGCGCTTGAAACATGGAATACAGAAAGTATGGAAAGAGTCTTTGAAGAAAAAGCCCGTCAGGGAAAGTATATTAAAAGTTCGGATTGTATCTTGCCAAGATATAAAAAAGGAAAGCCAAGAGATCTTAAATTTTCGGTAGAGTATTCGGACAAAAAGCCTTCAAAGGATAAAATTGAAATGTTTGATCAATGCGGCTGGAAATATGTGACCCATTCCGATTTTGTTACGGTATGGTGCAATGAGGATAAAAATGCTGAAGCGATACATACGGATAAAACGGTTTATGCTCAGCTGATAAAGCCTTTATATCTGAAAATGTTATTTGTTATACTGTTTTATGCTTTATGTACAATGATATTTTCGACCTGTTGTATGATGGTTGGCTGTAAAGCGTTATCGGGTTTATTTATGGCGGCAGTAGATAACATATTGGGTCCCGGACTTGGATTTTCCAGAACTAATCACTGGCTGATTTCTGTACTTCCTGACAGCAGCTACAATATGATCTTATTCGGAGTATTGATCATCTCATATATTATTGTGTTCAGATATATGATAGCTTTTATAAAAGGAAATGAAAAGATGCGGGATATGCTGCTTTCCGTCAGCGGCGGTGAGGATAAAGTAGGTATTTTTACAAAAGCGGCTATGGGCTTTTCTAAATTCTTTGCCGGAGTATCTGTAGTATTCTATTTTATAACTATTCTGCTGAGTTTTCATGATTCGGGAAGCGGTGAGCTTTTTGAAAATGAGGCAATAAATACATACCTGGCTGATTATCCTCAGGTCATAAACGCAGATGAGCTTATTCAGAGTGATGAAAAATGCAGCAAGACAGTTTTTTATTCAAAAAGCTTTTTCGGTGAGATGACAGAAATAAAAGAAATTGTTTTGAAGGATGATGTACTTATTGAATGGGGAGATAAAAGAGCTTTTGATTTCAACAGTGAATACTGCATTATGCTTACCGAGAAAATGGCAGAGGGAATTGTTGATGAAAATGTAATGCTGTATAAGAACATGATAGATAACGGCACTACGACCGATATAAGCTCAGATTATTTTGATGAGTGTATCCATACAGTGAAAAACGCAACAACTTCTTCATATAACTCAGAGGGAGAAGAGATCATGGTATATGATCATCTGTTGATTCTGAGAAAGGATAATTATACTGCAACGATATTTTTTTCGGATACCGATACAGATCATGCGGATTATGTAAAAGCTGTTGAGGAAAAGTGGTCACAGGTACTTGTGTAACTAAATATAAATCAAAATAATCAGGAAAGAGTTTAAAAAGAATATCAGAAACTGAAAGGTGGTTGTTTTATGGTGACATTTAAAAAAATAGATTTATCCGATACAAGAAAAGCAGAGGAGCTTTTTGAGAAAAAAGCGGCTGAGGGATATTATGTAAAAAGAGTAGGTAATCTGTGTCAGGAGTATAAAAAGGGTGAACCGAGTAAGGTAAAATACTTTATTGAATTTTCGCATAAGAAGCCCGATGAGGAAAAAAAGGAGCTTTACAGACAGGCAGGCTGGGAATTTGCCGCATTCGGAGAAATGATGTGTATATGGTACAGCAAAAATACCGACGCTGTTGAGCCTCATACCGACAGGGCAGTGTACGGTGAGATGATAAAGCCTGTTTATTCAAGATTGGTTTTGATCGTAATGGCTTGTGCGTTTTTTATATTAGAGTATGCATATTGTCTGGCAGTGTATCTGAGTGATTATATTCTGACTTTGACTATGATGCAGTTTTATAAAATAGGTAATTTTTTGGATGATTATACATACAGGACTTTATTCTGGGAAAACAGTTCGTATAGCGTTAACGGTGCTTTGTGCGTCAGTATTTTGTGTATGACAGGATTTGTTATTTTTGAACTGATATTATATATGCAGAACTGCATTAAGCTGAAAAACAAGCTGAATGAATTATGCGGAGGCGGTTTTAGGTCAACGGCTGTTCATAAAACAGGTCTGGCAATTTCGGGAATGATCGTTCTGGCGGCAGCAGTTGTATTATGTATGGCATTATTCAATCCGGGCGGCACTACTTCTGAAAAGGCAACGGGAGCGGCTGAGGTCGGACAGCTTATAAACAGGAGCGGAGGAACAGTTACGGCTGAGGAGCTTATAACAGATGATTATCCGCTTGATACTGACAATGTGGAGTTTAAAATGATAAACACGGCATTCGGAAAATGTGCCGAATATATTGCATTTATTCCGACTTCCGATATTTATATGAATGATTTTCAGACAGGTGAAAAAAGGGAAAGCAGATTTTATGTACATACTACTCATTATTATGCAGATAAAGAAAAAAATGCTGTGGCTGTATATGATGAGATCATCAGGGATTTTGAAACAAGATACAGTGCTGATGAATATCAATATGAGAATGTTCATACCGAAAGCTTTGACCGATTTGTTTATTGTACATCGAAAATGGAAACCCCTCACTATAATGAAGACGGAGAAAATGTTGATATGTATGTTCATTATATATGGCTGCTTAAGGACGGCAATGCAGCCGAATACAGCTTTCACAGTCTTGAAAGAAGTGAAAGCTGTCAGCAGATAGTTGATAATATTGAGGAAAAATGGTCAGAAATGAGCATAAATTAAGGAACTGCTTGTTTTATTTGCGAAAGGAATGTTTTTTGTGGTAATAATTAAAAATATCGGAGCATGGGATCCTGACAGGGTTGCAGATTTTTTTGAAAAGAAAGCATCAGAGGGGATTTTCGTAAAATCAATGGACGGATTATTTATGGTGTTTAAAAAGAAGCAGCCCCGTAATTTGAAATATTATGCGGAGTATGCTTATAAAAGACCGAATGCTGCAAAGAAGGAGCTTTATAAGCAAGCAGGCTGGGAATATGTTACATACGGAGATAATTATTGTATATGGTGCAGTGAGGATATGAACGCTGTTGAACCTCATACGGATAAGGCTGAATACAGCAAGATGATGAGGCCTGTTTATACCAAGCTGATAGGATATAGTCTGGTTTGTGCGATATTGGTTATAATGTATGTTTATCTGAATGCGATCAGTGTCAATAACTATTTATTCAGTGAATATATTGCATTTTCTTATAAATACGGTCTGTTTCATATGGAAGAAGATTACAGATATATGACGTTATTCAATGATTACGGTATATATTCAAACGGAGATCAGACTATGAAAAATACAGCTGTGATTGCAATAATCGTAGTATTGCTGGAAATAATATGCGTGATTTTTTCTACATACAGATGTGTACGTATAAAGAACAAGCTGGCGGAGTTAAGCAAAGGGGAATATAAGCTGACTGTTTTTCAAAAGCTTATGACAGGCCTTGTGGGTATTGCTTTTTTAGGTGCTGCCGTTATTTTTGTTTCGGGTCTTGATCATAGTAAGAACAGTAGTACGGCAACAGCAGAGAATGCTTCCGATTCCTATGCTCTTATTGAAGAATTCGGCGGTATTGTAACAGAGGAAGATCTTCTTGTAGACGAATACAGCGTGGTTGAAGAAGATGTAAGCTTTACATTGACAAAGACAGCATACGGTACAAAGGGAGAATATATATCCCTTGTAAAGCCTGCAGGAGACACAGAAGTGCTTTATCGTTATAATTCAGAAACAGGCGAGCGTATGACTGATACTATGTATACCAGAACAGAACATTATTACGCAGACGATGAGGAAAATGCAAAGGGTATTTTTGATACCGGTTTCGGACACAGCGGCTTTATCGATAATGAAGATCATACAGAAGAAAATGTGGCTTCGGATTATTTTGACAGGGTAGTTTATTATACACAGAAGAGCGGAGCAGAATTGTATGATATCAATGATGAGCCTGTAGAAATATATTCCAACGTAATATTCGTTATGAAGGGCAATAAGGCTGCGAAATATCGGTTTGAAAGCAGGGAAAGGATAGAAAACTGTCAGCAGATAGTTGATAATATTGAGGAAAAATGGTCGGAAATTTCCGCTTGACAGAGAGTATTTTTGTATGATTTACTGTTTTATAAGAAATACGCAAAATTATCTGATTTGTTCACAAAAATATAATATATAACGATTTGTTTTATGTTATAATATTAACAGTCAATTATTTCGGTCAACAGAGCCGAATATCAATAAAGGAGTTATAATTATGAACAAGTCACTCAGAAAAGCAATTATCGCAGGCAACTGGAA
>JAFUOZ010000088.1 GCA_017481565.1 Oscillospiraceae bacterium
CAAACGCCGTGAAGCAGGCAAAAAAGGCGCAGAAGCAAAATCAATCAAACGTTCATCAAAATAAGCAAATGCTTTCAAATGCATCCAAAACTCAGCAAATCAAGCTGATAATGATAATGAAAATGATACTGAGAATGATAATGTAAATGTAAATGAGAATGACAATGTTAATGATACTGTCAATGATAATGAATAATATTTTTAATGTATTATTATAACGCACACGCCCCCCTAAATCCCCCCGCAGGGGGACTTGAGAGCGTAATTGACGAACTTTTTAATTTTTTTATACAGATACGGCTCTGAAAACTATCGTTTATATTTTTATTATTGCTATTGAATTAAAAATTGAATTGTGATATAATTGTATTATCTATTTTTGTATTATCGGGAGATGCTTATGAAAATTGTTATGCTTGAAGCGGCTACCGTTTCGCGGAACGACGTTTCATTTGATGATATCTACGCTTTGGGCGAGGTAACGGAATATCCCCTTACCCCGACAGAAAAGATCGTTGAATATATCGGGGACGCCCAAGCTGTTCTCTGCAACAAGACCCCTCTTACGGCTGAGGTACTTGAACAGTGTCCCAAGCTTGAATATATCGGCGAGTGTGCTACAGGCTTCAATAACATTGATATCGAGGCTGCAAGACGTCTTGGGATAACCGTCTGCAACGTGCCTGCCTACTCTGACAGCGCTGTGGCTCAGCAGGTGTTTTCGTTTATCCTCTGCTTTGCAAGCCGTATTGCGGATTACAACAGCTTTGTAGGCGAAAGAGGGTGGATAAATTCGCCGTCGTTTGCGGCAATGGAATTTCCGACAGCTGAACTTTCGGGAAAAACTATCGGAATAATCGGATTCGGACGTATCGGAAAAACAGTGGCAGGCATAGCTGCCGCTTTCGGAATGAAGGTTATCGTAAACACAAGAACGGTGCGTAATGAAGACGGGGTGGAGTTCGTAAGCTTTGAGGAACTTATGAAAAGATCGGATTACATCACTCTTCACTGCCCTCTTACACCGCAGACAACAGAGCTTATCAACAAGGACGCTTTAAGTCTGTTCAAGCCTTCGGCAGTGCTTATAAACACATCGAGAGGTCCTGTGGTCAATGAATACGACCTTGCAGAAGCTCTTGAAAACGGAATTATTGCAGGCGCCGGACTTGACGTGCTCAAAATCGAACCTATGGCGGAGGATTGTCCGCTTTTCCACGCAAGGAACTGCATTATCACCCCTCATGTTGCATGGGCGCCGCTTGAAACAAGAGTACGCTTAATGAAGACAGTTGCAGAAAATCTTGCGGCATATATCAACGGTAAGCCGATAAATAAAGTTAATTAAAGGAGTCAGTCAAAATGTACAGCATCGAAAATAAAAAAAGGGTAGTTATCAAAATAGGAACATCTACTCTTGCACATAAAACAGGACGTCTCAACATCAGACGTATGGAAAAGCTTGTAAAGGTAATCTCCGATATCCAGAACAGCGGCAGAGAGGTAATTCTCGTATCATCGGGAGCTATCGGTCTGGGAATGTCAAAGCTGGGACTTCATGAAAGACCAAAGGATACCCCAATGAAGCAGGCATGTGCAGCTGTCGGACAGTGCGAGCTTATGTATATCTATGATAAGCTTTTCGGAGAATTCAACCTTAACGTTGCACAGATACTCCTTACCAAATATATAATCGATACTCCCCGTAAGAACAACGTTGAGAATACCTTTGAAAAGCTTATCTCACACAATGTTATTCCTATCGTAAACGAAAATGACACCGTTGCAATCGATGAGCTTGAACTTGAACTTGGAGAAAATGACAGCCTTGCGGCTCTTGTAGGCGTGATCAGCAAGGCTGATATGCTGATAATCCTTTCGGACATAGACGGTCTTTACGACAGCAACCCTAAGGATAACCCTGACGCTGAACTTATCCCTGTTGTAAATGAGATCACCGAAGATATCCGTGCTCTTGCAGGCGGTGCAGGCTCAGGTCTCGGCACAGGCGGCATGATAACAAAAATACACGCTGCCGAAATTGCAATGGGCGCAGGAATGGATATGGCTATCCTCAACGGCAGAAATCCGTCGGTACTCTATGACCTTTTTGACGGAAAAGATGTCGGTACGATTTTTACAAATAAGTGACGGAGGTGCGTTATG
>JAFUOZ010000089.1 GCA_017481565.1 Oscillospiraceae bacterium
ATCTGATACTCCACCTGTGTAAGGTCGATAGGAACACCGTTTTTGGAGATACTGCGGCTCTTTAAATTAAGGGTAAACGGCCCCGATACAATAGCCGAAGACGGCTCTTCCTCCTGAGCATGAGACATTTTAACACGGCGGTATATAGCGTCTATTCTTGCAGTAAGCTCCGAAGGCGAAAACGGCTTTGTCATATAATCGTCAGCACCCAGCATAAGACCGCTTACCTTATCCATCTCCTGCGTCTTTGCGGAAAGCATTATGATACCCAGCGTACTGCTTTTCTTGCGAAGTTCCTTGCACACCTGAAATCCGTCTATACCCGGCATCATTATATCCAGCAGGGCAATATCAAAATTACCGTTTTCCTCCTCAAAGACCCTAAGCGCCTCCTCGCCGCAGTTCACGTCAACCACGTCATATCCTGCACGATTAAGGTTTATAACCACAAAATCTCTGATAACATCTTCATCTTCGCACACAAGAATATGTTTCATAAAAACATCTCCTATTTGTAAATTTAGATTTGATATATACTTTAAGTTAATATACAAAAATTATTTGTGATCTCCGACTCCGTAAGAATAAGCGGTTCATTGGTTCCTGCCGGTGTCTTATAAAAATAGCACATATTATCCTTAGTTTTAATAAGCTTATATCCGTTATTAAACTTTTCATCACGCCTTGTATACGGCACCGCGGAAATTCTCATAAGCTCATCATAGCTGCTTATAAGATTGGATACATACTTATAAAAAACAATATCCCCTGTTCCGCTGTCCATTTTAACTGTAACAACATTTTCCCATCTGCTTGGAAGGATAAAGCAGTAACCGCTGTCAGGGTCGCAATAGCCTGAATATTTTTTTACTATCTCAAAGCTGTCCATAACATTCCATTCAGTAATATAAAACGGCTCCCTATGGTCCTGACTATAACCCGGGAAGTAGCTTTGAGTCGGTATTTCCACAATGCCGTCATGATCAATGTCATTGCTGAGATATTCTCTAGTACGTACAGTATCCGCTATAGCCTCGCTGTCACTGAGGTAAAGAGGATTTCTCAGAATTCCGTTTATACAGTAAATTATCTCAGTTGAAAGCAAGCCTTCCGATAAACCATCTATAAATACAGCAGGCGTATCAGCACCAACGCGCCCCACAGCAATGTTAAGATATTCCGATGTACGGTCGTTCAGACTGACGGTACTGCTTTCATATACAGTTTGACCGTCATCCGTAACAAGGCTGTAATACGCCTTTGTTCCTGTATATATGTTATTAGGATGTATCACTGAAAGTTCCTTAAAGCTGTCATTATCAAGATCCGCTGCAAAAATCGAGGCATAATTTCCTGCAAATGTATTCACAAGAGAATCACCGTTGTAAACATAGGAACGGAAGCTTTTGTCTCCTGATGAACTTGTAAAACCGATAATAATATTTTTTCTTCCGCTGTCTCCCAATTCCTCTACCATTACTCTGTCAATGCCGGCTCCCAATCCTGAAAAATCCCATACAGACTGCCAACTCCCGTCTATTATATCAAGAATGTTTATACGGAGCCCGCCCTTGTGTTTTCCCTCATCAGACGCAAGGTAAAACGCTATGCTTTCTTTTTCGCCGTCAGAGTCTATATCTTCCATTACAAAGGCTGAGCGATATGTTCCGTTTTTAGGATATTGCAATGTAATATTTTTCCCCGTAACTCTCGTCAGCGCATTATATACATTTCTCTGCTCCTCTGATATTTCAGGAGGAGAAAGCAGGCTGTCCACAGAATTTCCTACGATACAGCCGGAAAGCATCATTGCTGCCGAACATATCAATGCAGTTAAACCGTATTTTTTCATCCGACAGCCTCCTTTAACAAAAACAGGAATGTGCACAGTGAAAACACCGTCACTGAAGCACATTCCCCGTACACGAAATTAACTGTTGATATCCTTCATTTCAGCCTTTCCGCCGCCGTCAACACGAAGATTTGTCCAACGGCGCATACCTGTAAGACTGAGCTTAGGCATTACTCTGTAAACATAAGCACTCCAGAATACGGAAATAATCATTACAGGAAGGATGATCATGCCTATCTCTGTAAGCTCAGGAGTAAGCATCTTTCCTCTTTCCTTATATTCAAGAGCAAAAAACAT
>JAFUOZ010000090.1 GCA_017481565.1 Oscillospiraceae bacterium
GCAATACCGTCCCTTGTTGATGAAAGAAAAGTGTGTAAAAATCAGAAGCTATAAAGCTTAAAACCAATGTAAACTGCCGTGTGCATTTTTCACCGCAAAAATCAATTACAGGTTGGTTTACATTATATTTCGTATATGCTATAATTGTATCAACGAAAGGAGCGATGCATAATGAGCATAGGCGCAAATATACAGTTTCTCAGAAAACAAAAGAAGCTCACACAGGAACAGCTGGCGGATATAATGAATGTTTCCCGTCAGACAGTTTCACGTTGGGAATCCGACGAGGTCACTCCCGAGCTTAATAAGCTTGTGGAATTGTCAAAGCATTTTTCCTGCAAGCTGGATTCACTTGTATGTGAGGATATAGTATCACAGACAGATGTTTATTCGGATATAACTATCAAAAAAATATCTCCATTTAAAATGGCTCGGTATGTAATAGTATCGCCCAATCCCGAGGACGATGTAAATAATTATATGTATCACTGGGCTGATAACTGCGGTCTGCTTAAAGCATATCCCGATGCAAAGCGGATAGGCTGGGATTTCCCCTATGTTTCCTCTGAGCTGCAGAATCGTTTCGGATTAAGAGGATATGTTGCTGCATATATTCTTCCTCAAGGCTTTGAAACTGATTTTCCGGGAGTTGAATATGCAGATCAGCTTGAAGCAGATTATGCAGTTATTACGGTTTATGATCCGTTTTCAAACGCCTGTGAAAAAATATCCGGCGCATATAAGAATATAATGAAGCATCTTGGAGCAAATAATTTCAGGGAATTTCCTCATGATAATATACTCAGCTGTTTTGAATATGTTTACGAAAAGGACGGCGTGACCTGCATGGACGTACATATCAATGTTGACAGCGTAACAAGATCCGACGCTTTTACTTATTTCAACTGATTTCTCTGCTGATTCCGTTTTTTATGGAATCAGCTTTTTTGCTATTGAATAAATGATTATTTTATGATATAATAGATCTGTGTGTTGAAAAGCATATTATGAAAATATTCAAGAAACCGCTGATCAAATCGTTTCAAGACTCACTCAGGTAAAGCATTTTCGCAGGTCTGAAACAAAGTCTGCGGCTTTGTTGAACAGTGATTTTCTATTTTCCGAAATAAACAAAAATTATTATTAATGGAATTGAGGCGTAAGGCTTGGCAAGAATATACCCCCTGTTTTCCTCCAGCAAGGGAAACTGTACATATATAGGAAGCAAGACCGAGGGAATACTTATCGACTGCGGTGCTTCCTTCACAAGAATAAAAAATGCCCTTGACCTAAACGGTATCGATATCAATACCGCTGTCAAAGGCGTTTTTATCACTCATGAGCATCATGACCATGTATGCGGACTTAAAATGCTTACTAAAAAATGTAAGATCCCTGTCTTTGCACAAAGCTACACTCTTGATATACTGCACTCCGAGGGCATGGTGCTTTCCTACAGCGAGGATATAAAGGAATATGTGGAGCTTGATGGATTTCATATAAAATGCTTCCCTACTTCACATGATACAACGGAATCCTGCGGCTACAGAATAACTCTCCCCGACGGTAAAATATGCGCCGTATGCACCGATTTAGGCTTTGTAAGCGATACAGTCGAGGAAAATCTTACAGGCTGTGAGGCTATACTTATCGAGTCAAATTACGACCCCGATATGCTTGCCTCATGCCGTTATCCCGATTATCTTAAGGCACGTATACGTTCATCGAGAGGGCATCTTTCAAATAATGACTGTGCCGCACTCTGCGCACGGCTTATCGGAAAGGGTACTACACGATTTATTTTAGGTCATCTTTCTCAGGACAGCAACACCCCCGAAAAAGCCCTTTCCGTCAACTATGAGCTTATCGCACAAAGCGGATATACCGCCCCCCGTGACTACATAATGACAGCCGCTCCCGTTGAAACAAGCGGCGGATTTATTTCATTCTGAATATACACCAAACCCCTTTGACTGTCTGAGCGTCAAAGGGGGTTATCCGTATATAAGCCTTTTTTAAGAGAAAAAGCGGCTTTTTTTTAGTTCATCCATTGCAATTTCATCAAACAAAAAATTTTCAACACTGTCAGCAATATAATACATTATATCCGTATCCGAAAGACCGTCCTCACGATAAAATACCGTCCAGCCGTCTTCGTTTGGTATATAGATACCTCCGCAGTCGGGACACATATAGCCCATTATTCCTCCGGGATAACCCGGATCATCCATTTCGTGACTGCGGTATATTTCACGCAGATCAGCTATCCTTTCTTCCGCTGCTTCCGTAGTATATAAAAATATCCTTTCGCTGTCAGCATTTTCTAAGTCAATGAGCATACCGCATCTGCACCGCAGAAGCTCCTCACCAAATTCCGCACTGCCGCTTTCGGGAACAAGCCTGTCAAGAACTGCTTTATCGCTAAAATATTCTTCATCGTTTTTATGCATTTCTTCAACGATATAATGCTCATGAGCCTGTCCCGTTACATAGGCGCTTTTATCATCAATATACAGCTCTATGTATTTCTCACATTTATAATCATCTATGTCATGATCATTATGGTAGTAAACACGTTCACCGTTCTCTTTTGGATATTCCTGTCTGTCATCAACAGGTATACCCAATACAATATATTTTGCCCCGAAACAGTTCCACAGATAAATACGTCCGCAGCACTCACAGTAAAAGCCAAATTCAGCTCTGCCGTTCCTATCTTGTATATGAAGTGCGGTATTATTGGGAACAGATACATCTGACATATAATAACCGCATCTGCAGGTTTTATGCATAATATCAGCCTTCCTTCAAGCTGTTCATAAACTCCGAAAAATATGTATTGTCCGAATTTATACCGTTTTCGTCCACTGTACCGTTTTCCCACCAGAACTGCTCACAGAAAAGCACACCGCTCCAGCTTTCAATAAGGCTTTCAAAGTCTTTTGCCAGCACAAGACCGTTTTTATCATCATCATAAAGCTCATATACCGAATGGTCAAACAGGACAATATGCCCCGTTCTGCTGTCGATACAAAGCTTATCGCCTGTTTTAAAGTCAAATACCGGATACATATATTCAAGCATTTCAAGCTTGTAAAGATTTCTTTTTTCACTTTCCGAACGTGCATACTCTGCAGCGTCCTCAGCCATTTCTCTAAAATCGCTGTTATGCTCCGATATGTATTTCAGAGGTATCATATCAAAACAGCCGTATTTTCCGCTTTTCGAATCATACCATTCTATCAGCAGAGAGGAATATTTTTTATAAAGCTCAATAACACCTTGGGAAAACACAACACCCGACCTTTCCTTAAGGTCATCGTATTCTTTTTCAAAGGCAATGTTTTCACCGCCTGCCTCTACTGTTATATTTTCAAAACCGCTTTTTCTTATCGTTTCAATAGTATTATCTATTATTTCAATACAGGTCACAGAAAACACCCCTTATTATTGTATTATCTCAGAATCCTCTCTATCGGCACTTATGAATTATATCATGTGGAGGAAAGTGCAGCAAGCTGTTCATCTGTAAAACCGAATTGATCCCTCAGCTTTTTCAGCATAGCAGCGTGCTCCTTTGCAATACCTTCTACTCTGCCCTCCGCTCTGCCCTCCGCTCTGCCTTCTGCCTTAGCATTGGAAATAGCCGATGCCTCATCATGAAGCGTCTTTTCTCGCATACGCGCTGCTTCATAGATACGCTCATCATCGCTCATATCATATATTGAATTTACTGCCTTTTCAATATCGGGATTATTTGTATTCTTTAACATCTCAAACTCCTCCTCACTGTCGGCACGTATGAATTATATCATGTGGAGGAAAGTATGGCAAGCTGTTCATCTGTAAAACCGAATTGATCTCTCAGCTTTTTCAGCATAGCAGCGTGCTCCTTTGCAATACCTTCGGCAATACCTTCTACTCTGCCTTCCGCTCTGCCTTCCGCTCTGCCTTCTGCTCTGCCTTCTGCTCTGCCTTCTGCTCTGCCCTCCGCTCTGCCTTCTGCTCTGCCTTCTGCTCTGCCCTCCGCTCTGCCTTCTGCCTTAGCATTGGAAATAGCCGATGCCTCATCATGAAGCGTCTTTTCTCGCATACGCGCTGCTTCATAGATACGCTCATCATCGCTCATATCATA
>JAFUOZ010000091.1 GCA_017481565.1 Oscillospiraceae bacterium
TACGCATTTTGTCAATAATCTACAAAAAATATAACATAAAAAAGCATTGCCAAAAACTATACAATATGACAATGGAACAGCATAAGGGCTTACGGAAGAATGATCTGCCGTAAGCCCGATAAAATTATTCAACAGAAATAATATAGTAGTAAACAGGCTGACCGCCGCTGATGAAGTTTACATCAACAGCCGAGCCGAATTTAGTATTCATAAGCTGTGAAAGCTCATCTGCCTTGCTGTCTGTAACATCTGCACCGTAGATCACGGTTATAAAAGAGGCACCGTTTTTCATAAGCTTTTTAGTAAGCTTATAGGCTGCCTTGTTTACGTCCTTTTCGGTAAACGAAAGCTTTCCGTTATCGAGACTGAGGATCTCGCCTTTTCTGATAGGGTGACCGTCAATATCACTGTCACGGGCAGCGAATGTAACAAGACCTGTTGATACATTTTCCATTGCTTTTGTCATGTTCATTCTGTTATCCTCAAAGCTGCTGTCGGGATCAAAATTAAGCATGGCTGTCATGCCCTGTGGAATAGTTCTTGTAGGGATAACGCAGATCTTTTTATCTGAAAGCTTTACTGCCTGTTCTGCAGCCATGATGATATTCTTGTTATTGGGAAGAACGAAAACAGTCTCTGCAGGAACGGAATAAACAGCCCTGATTATATCATCTGTGGAAGGATTCATAGTCTGACCGCCCTTGACGATACAATCCGCACCTAAATTTCTGAACATCTCCTCAACGCCTGCGCCGTTTGCCACAACAGCAAAACCCAGTGGTTTGACAGGTTCAGCCGGAACGATGTTCTTTTCATGAGTAAGCTTAGCGTCCTTTGCTTTGTTTTCATGCTGATAGCGCATATTGTCTATCTTTAGATTGATAAGGGAACCGAATAAAAGACCCTCTTCAATAGCTTTTCCCGGGTGATCTGTATGAACGTGTACCTTGATTATATCATCATCATCAACTGCAACAACGCAGTCTCCGATAGTTTCAAGAAATGCCTTGAGTTTTGAAGCGTCTGCACAGTCGGGGCGTTTGTTTACTATAAATTCGGTGCAATAGGTAAATGTTATGATCTCATCATCAAAATCACCTACTGTGGTAATATTTGAAGATGATGAAACAACAGCCTCATCGGAGGGGAGTGCCACATCTCCACCCCTGAATACATCAAGCATAGCGTGCCATATTACAGTAAGACCCATTCCGCCGGCATCTACTACCTTGGCTTTTTTCAGGACAGGCAGCTGT
This sequence comes from Oscillospiraceae bacterium, assembly GCA_017481565.1. GTDB lineage: Bacteria > Bacillota > Clostridia > Oscillospirales > Ruminococcaceae > RGIG4694. Next base: position 1,257 of record JAFUOZ010000091.1, read on the forward strand.
TCAGGGGTTCGGGCAAGTGCTTCATCAGCAGCAGCGCATACGTCTGACCATAAAGCGACAGGATCATTTGTAAGCCGTGCTGATTCGGCTGCTTTTTCGGAAGCTATTCTTGCAACAGTCAGGATAGTACCCTCTGTAGGCTTCATAACAGCCTTGTATGCAGCTTCAACACCCAGCTTAAGAGCATTGGCTATATCGTCACAGTCGGCAGTGTCCTTTCCTGCGAGACCCTTTGAAAAGCCTCTGAAAAGCAGTGAAAGGATAACACCCGAATTGCCTCTTGCACCTCTGAGAAGGGCAGAAGCGCATATATCAGCAACATGAGAGACAGTTTCACCCTTTTCAAGCTGACGAAGCTCTTTAAGAGCGTTGTTCATTGTCATTGACATATTTGTTCCCGTATCTCCGTCAGGAACGGGATATACATTAAGCTCGTCCACATCTCTTTTCTTATTTGCTATTGAAACAGCTGCCGATATATATGCATTTTTCAGTAAATCTCCGTTTATCACGGTTTTCATTCCTCCACTTTGATTTATCAGGTCTTTATACCGTCGATAAATACCGTTATTTTTCCCACCTTAAGCCCTGTTTTATCTTCAATGGCATATTTTACCTTGTGGGCAAGGTTTTCCGATACTGCCGAGATATTTGTGCCATACAGTACGGTTATATGCAGTCCGATGTATATCTGACCGTTTCTGACAGCTATTGCAGTGCCGTTATCATTATAGGCACCGTTTTTCAAAAATCGGAAAAAGCTGTGGAGCTTGTCATCGGGATTAAGTGCGGCAACTCCGAAGCAGCCTGATGATACATAGCGGACAAGGTCGGAAAGATAGCTGTAAGAAAGCTCTATACTGCCTAAGTAATTATCAATATTTACCATAAATTATCCTCCCTTTGTGATTTAAGGTATATTATACCATATCGTAAGCGTTTTTGCAATAGCCTATAAATAATTTTAATACAATAATGATAATTATAATATATTTTAATATACATTATAGATATTATATGCCGATAGTTCATTAAAACAGCTTGTTTATCCGAAAAAAATATTTGCATTATTTTTCATAATGTAGTATAATAAAAATGTATATGTTTACAAATTATCCGAAAGGTTACATAAAATGAAAAAAATATTATCTATGATCGCTGTATCGGCGGCAGCGGCTTTATGCTTTACAGCAGCTTCGGCAGATACTGCCGAGGGAATACGTTATATCACCATAGATAGCAGCTCCGCTGACAGATCGGAAAGCAGGGCGTGGAAGGGGATAGGCGGTTCCGCAACAGGCGGTGCGGCATCTCTGCTTGATGATTATAAGTATTCCTCTCCCGAGGAATATGAGGAAATAGTAAATATACTTTTCCGTAAGGGAGTCGGTGCGGGACTTTCTCATATCAGAGTTGAAATGGGAAGTGATGTCAATTCAGCATCGGGAACTGAAAGCTGTATAATGCGCAGGTCTGATGAGCTTTCGGAAAAGCCGCTTTCTGCAGGCTGGCAGCTTGCGGCAGATGCAAAAAAAATAAATCCCGGTCTTACAGTGACAATGACTTGTAAAAGTGAGCCGGGATGGGTCACAGATGCTTTTGAAAACGGAGTTCAGGCAGGATATAATGCACGATATATATGGTACAGGTCGCATATTGAAAAGGCATATAACGAGCTGGGTCTTAAGATTGATTGTATATCGGCTGATAACGGTGAGCTGTCCAGAGCTGATCCGGAATGGATATTATATCTTTCAAGGCGGCTTGATACAGAGACAGAGTCTTTATATGACTATAAAATGATAAAGATCATGGCTTCCGACAGCACAGACGGATCGGGAACGGCTGAACTTATGCTGTCAGACGATCAGCTGTTTTCAGCAGTTGATGTTATTAGCTGCAGATATACCGCTTTGCCCTCGGAAAGTGCAGATATATTGTCGAGAAAATACGGTAAAGAACTTTGGTTTACAGACGGTGCGGCACCCACATCGGCTGATATGTACAGCAGGAACGGGATCTTGGGTACAGCAGATACAATAATCGGAAGCGTATGCAGCGGGCGAATGAGTATGTATGAGCTGAGTCCTGCTGTTTCTGCATATTATTCGGGTACACGGTATTTTCCGAGCGGCATAATAACGGCGGATTCGCCATTCAGCGGAGCTTATGAAACGGAATACGGAGTGTGTACAGCGGCTCACTTTACAGCCTTTACGGATATCGGCTGGCAGCCTGTAAACAGTGCGTGTGCATATAACGGTGCGGATATATCTGCAGGACTGCCTGTCAAGGACAATTATATAACGTTTACTGATCCTGAATACAGTGATTATACAACTATCATATCAAATTCCGGAACTGCTGACAGAAAGTATGTGTTCAGGATAAATAATATGAAAAAAGCAGATGAAACGGTCAATATATGGCAGACATACTGTAATGATGAGGGTGAGCTAATCCTTATGGAAAAGCTTGGATCTATAACTCCTGAAAATGTGAACGGCAGCTACGCCTATGAATTTACCGCCAAAGCAGGTTCGCTTACCACACTGACCACTACGGACCGTGATATCCGTGTAAGCGGATTCTGCAGTACCGATAAGGAAACCTTGTCACTGCCTTATTCGGATGGCTTTGATTCAGACAGCGGTTATTATTCCGTATACGGAAGCGCTCCGTTATATTCTCATACAACGGGGGGAGCGTTTGAAGCTGAAAACGGTATGCTTGTTCAGAAACTGACAGAAGATATAATTCCCTCGGACAGAAGCTTTGGCATCACTCCCGATCCTATCTTGTCTCTGGGAGATGATACGTGGAAGGATTATTCAGCAAAGATCACAGTAAAGCTTGATAATTCCGAAAAAGATAATTATGCGGGGATCGGTCTGCGGTGCAGTGCGTTTTCCGATGAACAGGCTGCTTTTTCGGGATATACATTTATTGTAACAGGAGTTGGAGAATGGAAACTGTTCCGTCACAGTGAAATTATTTCCTCGGGAATAATAACGGGTTTTTCTTCTGACAAAAAATATACTTTACAGGTCACAGTGAGCGGCAGAAGCATCTCTGCTGATATTAACGATACAACTGTAACAGAGGTTACGGAGGAAAGTTTTTTTATAAACTCGGGCAGAGTGTCACTTGTAAGTGCATATTATAAAAACAGCTTTGATGATCTGTTTATTTCAGCGGCAGATGATGATCCGTATGTCAAGCGCACCGAAAATACTGTAAAGGGAGTTGACTTTACAGGCAGTCTGGTTGTTTCTTGCGATGATTCGTACGTATATTTCGGAAGATCATATACAACGCTTGATTCGGGAATAGAGATACATGATACTCCCGAAAAAATACACGGAAGCTTTGCGAATTTTTTCTTTTCCGATGCAGATACAGTGGAGATTTACGGTACGGGACTTGCAGAGTCTAAAATTTTTCTTGACAATATGGGATATAATGCGGAATGTACTGATGACAGAATAATTATAAAAGCACCTGATGATGAATATATACATCGTCTGCATGTGATCGCTTCCAACGGCGGAAATATTGAATATGCTGTAAGCGGACGGCAGGGGAATGGAAGCACGGTTGAGTTCGATTTTGCGGGTACAGCGTTTGCACTTATCGGAGAATGTAACGAATCGTCTGAAATCAGGATCAAGATAGACGGAAAGGAATATGCGTCGGAAACGGTTATTCCGAAAGCACCGCCAAGAAGTGCGCTTTGCAGTGCTGACGGACTTGAAAATACAGAGCATAATGTAAAAATCACTTTGACAAAGGGAAGCATATCTGTTGATGCCATTGAAACAGATACAAATGATACGCTTATAAAAAATAATGATGGTTCAATGCCTGAGCTTCCGCCCGTTGAACAGCCGCCTTCCGAGGAAACAGTATCTATGACGGAAAAAATGGCTGAAACCGAAGAAAAAGCAGAAGCTGTATCAACAGACAGAAGCGGCAATAAGGCTGTGCCGATAATCAGTATTTGCGGTATCGGAGCCGCTGTGGGAGTATATGCTGCAATAAAAAAACACAGAAGGAAGCAGTAAAAATCACTTGTGTATTTTTTGTAAATTTTATTTATAATTTAATTATGGACTATATACAAGAAAAATAAAGTGTGATATAATATACTTTGACAAGTAAATCAATTAAAGTGTTTTACACAATGCTATATCGAAAGGATTGAAAATAATTATGAATATGAACTTTTTCAGGAAGCTGCCTATTCCCAAGGAGGTAAAGGAACAGTTCCCTCTTTCACAGGATATTATCGACCTTAAGATAAAAAGAGACGAAGAAATAAAGAAGGTATTTACAGGCGAGTCAAACAAGATGCTTCTTGTTATCGGACCTTGTTCCGCTGATAAGGAAGAGCCTGTAATGGATTATATCTGCCGTCTTGCAAAGGTTCAGGAAAAGGTAAAGGACAAGCTTATCATTATCCCCAGAATTTATACAAATAAGCCCAGAACAACAGGTCTCGGCTATAAGGGAATGCTTCATCAGCCTGATCCCACAAAGGACGAGGATATGCTGGAGGGCATCGTTTCTATCAGAAAACTCCATACAAGAGCTATTGTGGAAACGGGTCTTACCTGTGCAGATGAAATGCTTTATCCCGAAAATCACAGATATCTTAACGACCTGCTTGCTTATGTTGCTATCGGAGCACGTTCCGTTGAGGATCAGCAGCATCGTATCGTAGCCAGCGGTATCCACGCTCCTGCGGGTATGAAGAATCCTCCCAGCGGCGATATCAGTGTTATGATCAATTCTATCAAGGCGGCTCAGAGCAGTCATACCTTCCTTTACAGAGGCTGGGAAGTAAAGTCGCAGGGTAATCCTCTTGCACACGCTATTCTCAGAGGCTACATAAACGCAAAGGGCGATTCTGTTCCTAACTATCATTACGAGGATCTGAGCGCACTTTATGATATTTACTCCAAGTCAGGTCTTGAAAACATGGCTGTTATCGTTGACTCCAACCATGCGAACTCAGGCAAGAAATATCTGGAACAGATACGTATCTGCAATGAGGTTCTTCACAGCTGCCGTCACAATAATGATATCAAGAAGATGGTCAAGGGCTTTATGATCGAAAGCTACATTGAAGATGGTGCACAGAAGATCGAGGAGGGTATTTACGGTAAGTCTATAACCGATCCTTGTCTCGGCTGGGAAAAGTCGGAGCAGCTTATCTATACTATTGCCGATCAGGTTGTCTGATCCATAGATCAAAATTTTTTCTGCTGTCGGTTATAAATCGGCAGCAGTTTTTTTATGCAGAAGAACAGATAAAATTTCTGTAACTATTTGGATACTTTTTTTAATAAAATTGCTGTTGCATTTTGGGTGAAAATGTAGTATACTGAATAAGTGATTTGTTGAAAAATAAAAAAAGGTCTGTCGGAGGATTGCTGATGAAGGTCACTCCAAGAAAAGAAAAGAAAGCCAAATTCAGATTATCTTTTGTGCTTCTGTTTATAATAGCAAGTATGCTTTGCTGTTTTACATTCTATATGGAGGAAAACAAGCCATTGTCGTATTACGAAGCCGATAATGTTACAGAAATTGCAGCAGAGACCGATATATCCTCTGAAACATCGGTTCATACGGCGGTCACAGACAGCAGGATAAACCCTGTTGCCGAAACCGAAAGAAAAAGCTCTGAATACTTTGAAAGCTGTCTTTTCATCGGTGGAGAATTGCCCGGACAGATGTTTTTATCCGGAATGATTCGCAAAGAAAGTTTTTTTGAAGCGGTTCCCGGTAATGGTGACACCGCTATTCCCGAAATCAGTGAAAGGACAGAAGCTGTATATATTTTTGCTGAATACGATACACAGAATGCGGAGCTTTATAAGGAGCATTATAAAAAGCTTTCCGAAAAATCGGCGGAAAAATATGATGCGGATATATATATTATATCTGCACCCCCTCTTATAGAAGCTGATAACGGTACAGACAGCTTTAATTCTGAGCTTCTGGAGCTTGCCAACAGCCTTGGTGTGTATTACGTGGATATTAATACACGGCTTAAGGGCATTGACGGTTCGCTTGCCTCGGTTTATTATGACGACAGCGGAAAATACACCGAAATGGCTCTTATTGATGTTTCGGAATATATGCTTACACATACGGCAGAATAAATTTAATTTTGATTATATATACTTAGATATATAAAATATACAGAACAAAGGAAGAACAAGAAAATGAGAAAAAGAAGTACTATCAGATTAGCAGCGGTTATTTCGGCGGTAATGCTTGCGGCAATGCTTACGGGCTGCGGTAAAGAGGAAGCTGTAGACACTGCAGCAACTGCATCGGAAACGGCGGCAGTTCAGACAGAGGAGGTATCTCAGACTGAAACTGAAGCGGCATCTGAACCGGCAGCACCTGCGGATATTGTAAACGAGATACTTTCCAAGGTTGAAATGTCATCAATGGCAGAGGTGGCATCTGACAGAATAGGTAATTATCTGACAGTGGATATGGCAGCTGTTGAAAGCTTCAGTATGTATATATGCGGTTCGGGAGGCTTTGCAGATGAAACAGGTGTTTTTGCAATGAATACCGAGGCTGATACAGAGGCAGTCGTTGAAGCGATACAGAAGCGCATAGACAGCAGATCTGTTGATTTTGAAAGCTATAATCCCGATGAATATGATAAGCTTCAGAATGCTGTCATAAAAACAGAGGGAAGATACGTTTTCTTTGTTGTGTCGGGGGATAATGATACTGCAGAAGGTATTTTTGACAGTATGTGCGGAAAATAATTCCTCAGAGGAGGCGTTTTAATGCTTGCAGAATGTGTTATAATATGTGCTCTGATGTATTTTATCGGAGCAGGCTATGCAGTTACAAAGAGAAAATATGCGGTAGCGGTAATTCCGCTGCTTATTCTGCCGACAGTCAATATTATTGCATATTTTGTAGCCGGACCTCTTGCGGATATTTTTCCCATGCCGCCGTTTACAGCCTATGCTGCTATTGATATTATTGCGCTTATCGGAACGGGTGTGGCTGTAAGCTTTACATCGCTTAAGTTCAGAAGCAAACGTATAAGGGCAATATATGTGGGTATTTCTCTTACATTTGAGATACTTCTTGCAGCTATACTTATTTATGATATGTTCGGAACATATTATCCTGCGTGATATACACAAAATGCGGAATCGGTACTTTTTGTATCGGTTCCGTTTTTTGTGGATATTTAACAAAAATATAAGTATAATAATGTATTTTGTGATATATACAGTTTGTTATAACTGATCATATAGTAAATATAAAAATGTAAAATAAGTGATAATTCAAAGAAAAATTGAAAAGTTTACAAAAAACCCTTTACAAATTCGGTAATTTATTGTACAATATATAAAGCATATTTTCTATATACACGTTCTGTGGTTATTTCAGAACGTTATTATAGTGCGAAAGGGAGTTCGATATATGAGCATGAAACCA
>JAFUOZ010000010.1 GCA_017481565.1 Oscillospiraceae bacterium
ACGAGATCTCCGATGAATATCTGAATATGAATATGGAGCTTGGCTGGAAGCTGCAGTTCAAATCCTTATCCAGAGTCGGGGGCTATATCGTATGGCTTAAGGAATGTGAAGACGAGGACGAGGATATATATACCGACAGAGAATCTCTTCTGTCAAGAGCAAAAAAGCTTGCGCTTATTTACGGATTTTGCTTTATTCCCATAATAGTAGTCTATACGGCGCTTATAATTCTTCTCAATAAGGAGAATATGGCAACGGGAATGAATCTGTATATGATATTCCTGTTTATCATAATCATTATTGAATACGGCGCATTTGCCTTCAGGAGTATCGGCTATTATCTGCGTATGCGGAAAAAGTATAATAAGTAAGCATTTATAACTCAATTATAACTCAACTATATTTAAAGGAGACTTGATCAACATGGACAATTCCAATCTTATGAACAATAACGGAGAATATTATCCTCAGGGTCAGATGATACCGCCTCCCGACCCGACAACCGATCCTGCTTTTATAAAGAAAAAGACAGGTCAGGCTGTAAACCGTACATCAGGCGCACTTGTGATACATTTTCTTATACTTCAGCTGGTCGCATCTGTTATACAGGGTGTACAGATGGGTATGTATATGTCACAGGGACATTCAATGCAGGAATTTCTTGATTTCTATACGACAGACGGCTTTTATATGCTTGTCTGCAATGCACTGGCATATATGGTTGCTCACCCTCTTGCATACATAATCGGTCTTGCGTTTACGGGAAGGATAAAAGGCTCGGCAAAGATGTTCCGAAAGCCTGATATCTCACCGAAGCTTATGCTTGCCGCATTCGGCTCCGCACTTGGTCTGCAGGGTGTAAGTATGCTTTTCCAGATTATATTCACAATGGTGACAGGCAGCTCGGGTGTTGAGAATATGAATATGGATATGCTCAGCTATGGCGGAAATACAACAAAGAATATTGTTCTTTTTCTGTATATGGTAATTCTCGGACCTATCGGCGAGGAGCTTATCCTGAGAGGAATGGCGCTTAAGAATCTGAGCTGTACAAACCGTGTATTCGCTATGGTATGTACATCTGTAATGTTCGGACTTTTCCATGGAAATATCATGCAGTTTATTGTAGGCTTCCTGCTTGGTATGCTCTTTGCATATCTTACACTTAAGTCAGGCTCGATCATTCCCGCTATCATCTTCCATATCACAAACAATGCCATTGCTTTCATTATGGGAGTTGTTCAGTATCACGCAACAGAAGAGTTCATGAATGTATTTTCCTATATTTATCTTGCAGTATTACTTATTGCAGGTATTTTCTCGGGGCTCTATCTTCTTAAGCATCTCAGAAGCAAGCCCTATCCCGACAGCGAATATACACCTGTATATGATGTTCCCGCAGAGGCGCAGAAAAGCTACAGCTGGAACCTTGCGTTCAAATCTCCCTGCTTCTGGGTATTCAGCATTATCTATATTTTATATATAATCGCAAATATTTAATCGAGAATCAAGAATGTATAACAAAAATGTATAATTTAATGTATATTAAGGAACCGCTGATTAAATCGCTTCACAACGCTCTCAGTAACGGATTTTCGAGCGTTGGAAGCGATGCCTACGGCTTTAATCAGTGCTTCCTTAGAATATACATACGTATATAAAGTAAAAAAACGAGCGAAGCGAGTAACCCAAATAAAGAAAAGCCAACAGCTTTTCTTTCGGGAACAAACCCAATCACAGTAAACGAAATATAGCATACAAAACAAAGTGCAACCACAATAACCCCAACTCGAGCCCTACATAACAACTCCCCTTACGGCAAGTAAGGACGGGCAGGGCTCCCGTCCGCAAGATGAACAGAAATAAGCGGCTTCTACTTGAGAAGAAGTCAAGTCCCCCAATCCGAGAAAAGCAGTAAACGAAACTAAAAATCGACAGAGAGAGGTTGAGGGAGAGAGGGGTGTGGGGGGAGAACCGTAGAAGGAGAGAGATGTCGATTTTTGCCCAAGCTTTTATTTCTCTCCTCGGAGGTTCTCCCCCCACAGTTGAAGGCTGCAAAGTAAATCTTACGTTTTTACTTACCATAATCGGACTTATTAACTTTATGTACAGTAAAAAAATCATTAAATAAACAATCGAAGAAGAAAAAGTATAAAAAAGCTCCCGTCCGTTTCAGCACAGGAAACGGACGGGAGCTTTTCATATCTGCCGATTTTTATTCCATAACAGGCAGACCGTATTTTTCGGCAATAAGCTTATAATATTTGAATGGCACGAAATATCCTCTGTCTGATGAGCATACGGGACAATGCTCAGGCACTGCGGGTCCCTTGTGGATATGTCCGCAGTTAAGGCAGAACCATTCGGTATCCTTTTCACCGCTGAACATTTTTGACTTTTCCATAAGCTCTGCAAGACAGCTGAAGCGCTCACCGTGCTCCTTTTCGATAAGTGCGATCTTTTCAAAGCTGAAAGCCACCTCGGGAAAGCCTTCCTCACGGGCAATACGTGCAAATTCGGGATATACATCATCTGATTCACCGTATTCGTTGTGCTGTGCCGCTCTCAGAAGCTGCTCGGCGTTGTCATAGTTATCCACAGGATAAGCTGCCTGAGGTATCTCAACAGGTGAGCCGTTAAGATTTTTCAGATGATCGTAGAAAATCTTTGCATGAGCCTTTTCCTGATTTGCGGTAAGTGTGAAGATGTTGTAAAGAAAATACCAGCCCTGCTGCTTTAATGTTTCGGCAGCAAAGGTATAGCGGTTTCTTGCCTGACTTTCACCTGCAAAGGCTCTCATAAGATTGATCCTTGTCTGACTTGAATTGAAATCCATAAAAAATCCTCCGTAAGATAATAGTGTACAATCATTATTGCCTTACGGAGAAAATTTATTCAATATCTATAACAACAATTTCGGGAGGATTGAAAAATCTCGGACAGGGAGCATTGTTCGCAAGTCCTCTGCTTATTACAAGAGACGTACCGTTTGCCGTATGAACTCCCTCGGTATATTTTGGAAAAAACAGCTGATCGGGTGCAAAGACAGGTCCTATAAAGGGCAGGATTATCTGTCCGCCGTGAGCATGACCGCTCATTACCAGCTCACAGTCCTGAGCCTGATAGTTTTCTATGTATTGTGGCTCATGAGCAAGAACAGCTGTATAATTATCATGGTCTACCTGTGCGCAAAGCTCCTTAAGAGTTTCATTGTTGAGACTTATATCATCAAGCCCGATAATGTTTATGTGATTCCCTTTTACCTGCTCCACAGCATATTCATCAGTCAGGACAGTGCCGCCTGCCTCGGTAATACCGTCCATAAGCCTGTTGAAATTCTCACTGCTGAGACGGTGCTCGTGATTTCCGGGGGAATAATATACAGGAGCGGTATCTGATACATTCTTTATAAAGGTATAGGCATTTTTTGCCAATGACGGATGCTCGGCGATATCTCCCGTCATAACTATTATATCAGGCTCAAGAGAAAGCACCGTTTCCGTAAGCCGTGACTGCTCCTTTCCGAAACGCTTGTTGTGAAGATCGGAAACATTCACGATGCGTATTTTTTCCGACACCTTGTCAGAGGTCAGTTCATATTTTGAAACAGTGAGACAGTTGTCTCCGATAAATCCCGCTCCGAATATTACGGCGATAGCTGCCGCCGCTCCCATAAGGAGCTTTTTCTTTTTGGAACTCATTTTCTTTTTGTCTTTTTCTTTCATGATATCAATCCTTCACCGCACTTTCAAGAAATGTGATCGTCTTATTATCACAGTCAAGCTCCGCCTTTATTCCGTAGGGTATTATCCCTATAGGAGCGGCATGACCGAAATTCACATTGTAAATTATGGGAAGCTCCGAAAGTCCTTCCTCACGGCATATCACCTGCATAAGCGCTTCCTTGTATTCCTCATAATACTGCTCTCCCTGAGGCTTTCCGAAAATGATCCCGTTAATCCGATTAAGTATGCCCTGTGCCGCTAAATTTCGGAGTATGTATACCACAAATTCGGGAGATGGTTTATCCTCGCTTGTTTCAAGAAAAAGTATGGCATTTTCCCATTTTTCAGCCGTTGGAAAAAGCTCCGTTCCGATAAGCATCGTAAATACGTCGATACAGCCGCCCAGAAAATGTCCCGTAGCTTTTCCGCTGCCCTGAATCACCTCATAGCCGTGAGTATCATGGATATATTTTTTCGGGATACAGATATTTTTCTCGTCCCATGGGATAAAATCGGCAGACCACAGGGGAGAGGGCTTTAATTCATAGCCTGCTGTATCTCCGAAAAGAACGTCTCTTACCGCATCGGCTGTATATTCGGACATAGAAACATATTCACCGAATTCGCACATAACACAAGGACCGTAAAAGGAAACAAGTCCTGCCTTGTACATCATAAAATGATTTACGGTAGTATCGGAATATCCCATGAATATTTTCGGATTGCTTTTGATTATATCAAGGTCGATATAGGGAAGCAGCCTTATGGTATCATCGCCGCCTATAGCACAGAAAACAGCAGCTATTGAATCGTCCGAAAAGGCTTTCATAAGGTCGGCTGCACGAAGCTCGGGGTGAGCCGCCGTAAACTCACTGCCCTTAAGCGCATGGGGCATGGGTACGGTTTCAAGACCGAAATCCTCTTTCAGACGTTTTTCGGCTATATGATATTTATGTATAAGTGCATCATCGCCCATGCCGCCCCATGAAAGACTTACAACAGCCACCCTGTCGCCCTTTCTGAGCCTTTTCGGTTTTATCATATTATATGCCTCCTTTTATTCCCAGCGGTATATGGTCTTATCTGCTGATATTATCAGCATACATTCTTTGTGGTACGGTTTTTTGTCCGCCCATAACCAACATCGATATATATCGGTCTCATCTCCCTTGGAGGAATATAAAAATTCAAGCTTACAGCCGCCGTTTATCATTTCTGTAAGATCGCTGAGAGTGATATTCTCACGTATGGTCATATTATCCTTTTCGGTGAAAATATAAACGGTAACGGCGGTTTGGGGATCATAGGATAACGTAAAACAAAGCTCGGAACTGCCTGTATCGGTATAATTACCGTCATCACAGCGAAGAGAAAAGCCGTGAGAAAAATAAAAGGTCAGCTGACGTTCATTGAGAGATATCCTGTCTGCACGGCAGTCGTGAAGAGATATTTTATCGGGGGAATAGCTTTCGGTGTATTCGTTCATAGTATTTTCCTTTCGTTAAATAAGCCGGTCAAATCCCTTTATTACATGAGAACAAATTTCTTTAAGATGATCAAATTCATCTGCATAATGCCTGTCAAAAACTCCTACGGTGTAAAAGCCTGCCGCCGCCGAGGTTTTCGCCGCATGGACAGAATCCTCAAAAACAGCGGTGTTTTCGGGAGATACACCCATTTTTTCAGCCGAATAAAGAAAAATCTCAGGTTTTTCCTTTCCGCTGCCTATCTCATCGGATGTGATGATAAATTCCAGAAACGGAGCGATATTTCGGTTTATAAGGGCACCCTCTGCCAGCTCCCTTGAATTTGAGGTGGCGGCGCACATTTTTATCCCTTTATCGTGACAAAGGCTGATAAATTCCATAACACAGGGCTTTGCTTCTATTTCATGGAAATATTTATGCCGTATAATCTCCGTTATCCTGTGTGCAGCTTCGTCAAAGCTCAGAGGGATATCATATTCATCGAGAAAAAACTGTATTGCAGAGGTATAGTGCATGGTCTTGAGCCTTTCGGAAATAACAGGGTCATAGGGGATATCATATTCCGAAAGAAATTCCCTGTCTGCTTCTGCCCATGCGTCAAGGCTGTCGATAAGAGTACCGTCTATATCAAAGATAATAGCTTTTATGCTTTCGGGGAGCTTCATGAAATGTTTCCTTTCCGTGATCATGGCAGCACCGCATGAATGTACATGCTTCATGCGGTGCTGCCTTAAGTTCTAATATTCAAGCCGCTGTGATTTATACTCCACTCTTTCGTGTCCGTCATAAATAGTGAAGCCGTCCTTGCCGTTTATCTTGGTGTGATACATTGCAATATCAGCTGCGGAATAAAGCTCGGTAAAGCTGTTTCCGTGAGCAGGGAAAAGTGCAATTCCGATACTTGATGAAATTGTAATGTTTTTGTCCTTGCATTCAAAATCCTTCTTTATGCTGCTGCACACTCTTGTACATATTGAGGTCAGTGCGTCTATATCAGAAACATTCTTGATGAATACCATAAATTCATCACCGCCGATTCTTCCTAAGATATCATCATCGCGGAAGATATAGCGGAGCTTGCAGGCAATTTCCTTAAGCACTGCGTCGCCCATGCTGTGACCTAAGTTATCATTGACCGCCTTGAAGTTGTCAATATCGATAAGAGCCATAGCATGACCGCGCTCGCCGCTGCCCGCTTCAATACAGGAGGCAATATAGCTTTCGGTGGACATTTTATTGAGAAAGCCTGTAAGAGCATCGGTTTCGGCTTCGCTTTTCAGCATCATGACCTGATCGGCATTGCTTACCTTTCCGATTATCTTTACTGCACGGCCGTTATCTGTTACGGCAGTACCCTCAAGGATTATCCATACCTTTTTCTTTTCCCTGTTTTTAATGCAGGACTGACATATCTGCACAGGCTTTGAGCAGTTTCCGCCGAAAAACAGTGAAGCCTGTTCCTTTGCAGCTTCGCTGTTGTCTCTTGACTGATATATTTTTCCCAGAAAGCTGCTGTATACTATGGGAGTTGTCTTAGGTACATTCTTATCAAAGAATGAGCCATAGGTAGTCATTTTATCGGTGGCGATATCATATTCGAATACAACATCGGAGGAGCTTTCAAGTGCGGTCTGATAAAGGCGGCGTTCACGCTCTGAGGTCAGGTTCATTTCCTTAAGTGTTTTCACCATTTCCGCATTGCGTATGAAAAGATCGTTGAAGGTCTTTGCAAGAGTTTCTATTTCATAATATCCCTTCGGACGAAGCAGCTGCTCGGTATCAAGCTCGGTATCGGGAGAAACGTCCAGATTGATTTTTCTGAGCTGCTCGGAATAATCGGAAATAGGCTCTGACAGCACACCTGCCATATATGTAAGGATAAGCACGATGATGATAAGTACAACGGTATATATGACAATGGTGCGCAGAACATTATCCGAAACTATTTCTGTAATATTGCTCATAGGACTGAGCGCATAGATTGTATAATCCTCTATCTGCAGCTGATGACCTGCCATTTCAGTATTCTTGAAGATATATGTTACCGTGTCCTCTGCAGAGCCTGAGGTTATGTTAAGACCGATGCTTTCGGCAGAAGCTTTCATGATATCCTCGGTATAGGGACTGTATGCAACTGTTCCTGTGTTGTCGGTTATTACAATGCTGAATTTGTTTTCGGGGTTGCTGTTTGAGATAATATCGGAGTAGCAGCTGAGAGAAATATTAATTCCGAAAACACCGATAGCCTCTCCCGTATTTTCGTTTCTGACAGCACCTGCAACTGTGGTTATCATCTGACCGTCAGAGGGATTTTTGTAAACAGGGGTCACATATATTTCAGTGCTGCCTGAGGTGAGGGGAGCAAAGTATGGCATTGCGGATATGTTGAAATCCTCGGGAGCGGACCAGCCCGACGCTGAGTTTTCAAACATGATATTATCATGACGGAAGGAGGCGATAAAGCCGCTGTGGATAATATGACGCTGCTCCGAAACCGCTGAATCAAGCTCGCCCATGGCATAGCTGTAATATTCGTTTTCGGTTATTTCATCCCTGTCGGTTATGGTTTTGAGAAAATCATGAAGAGCAACACTGTGGGATTTATAAATGACGATTTCCTCAATGCTTTCAAGCTCAGAGCGTATATTTGAAGCGGCAAGGGCAGCGGCGCTTGTTTCACCGTCATAGGCAAGCTGTCTGACGTTTTCCGAAACAAAGCTTGTTCCGATTATTCCTGCTGCCAGCAGTACTGCTGTAATTGGTACGATAGTCATGAGTATAAGCTTTTTGCGCATTGAGTTTTTCTTCATATACAGTATATTATCCTTTCTGTGTAAATTATTTATTGTAATTATACAATATACAGGAGAGATTGTCAACAAAATTTGTATAAAAAAGTTGTATTATGTTTTATAGTATAATAAACAGCTTATTTACATATATTGCAGAATGTTATCAATATTTCACGCAATAATTACAATTTGATAAAAAATCAGATTATGGTATTGTGAAACAGATGAAAAAATGGTATACTTTGTATAGTGCCGTAAGAGATAATAAAAAAGACGTGGCACAAGCGGAAGAACAACCGAAAGAGAGTGTAAATATATGAGGTGTGCGAAAAGAAAGGGCATAGCTGTTATTGCCGTTTTTTCGGCATTGCTTATGGGCGGCTGCTCCGCAGTGCCTATTGAGGAGATACCTCCTGAGCCTGCTGCCGAGGAAACGGAAATGGTGATGACAGAGCTGCCTGAAGAGACAGGGGAACCCGAAACGGAATATACAACAAAGGTAACAGAGGTCACAACGGTGACAGTTTCCGAGGAAAGCACGGAAACTGATGAAGAACAGACCGAATTGGCTGTTGCAGAGGCTGATTATGCATACAATAACGGCTATCAGGCTGAATACCGACCTGTTGTTACCAAAAAAGTGATCAGAAAAGTAAAAAAGAACAGGTCTGATGAAACAACAGCTGCGGAAACGAGAGAAACAGAAAGATTTACTTCCGCATGGGAAGCAGACGACGGATATTATGAATTCGTTGAGGCTGAGTATGATGAGGAATTTGACGAAGACTTCTTTGAAGAAGTGGAGATCAGCTATTACGAAGAGGAAACAGAGGTCACTTCCGTTCCTGAGGTGATAGAAGAAACAGTAACAGAAACAGCGGAAGAAACGGAAGCGTCTGCCGAAACTGTAACTGAAGCTGCTACAGAAACCGAAGCAAAGGTTACTTCAGGAAATATATTTGCAGGAAGGAAAAAATCAGATGATGAAACATCGTCTGAAACAAGAAAGAATAATTGGCTGATTACAAGATGATTTTTGAGATACTGTATCTGATGCAGTATCTTTTTTTATTGCTGAATAATGTTGCGGATATATTAATATTGTATAAAATATATAATATATCAGTCAAAGCTCTTGACAAATTAGGAAAATGATGTATAATGAATACATGAACAGCTGTTCATATGTTGATTTTAAAACCGATTGGAGATTTTATTATGAAAAAGACCTATGCTCTTCGCGATCTTGACTGTGCAAACTGTGCCGCAAAAATGGAAGCGGCAATAAAGAAGATAGACGGCGTAAAAGATGCCACGGTAAGCTTTATGACACAGAAGCTTACCATAGATGCCGATGATGCAGTATTTGATGCTGTACTCAAAAAGGCGGTCAAGGCTATTTCAAAGGTTGAGCCTGACTGCGAGGTCATTCTCTGATGGCTGTAAAATTTTCAAAAAAGCAGAAAAGGATACTGCGCAGGATAATCACAGGATTTATTATATTTATAGCAGGTGAGCTTATCCCCTTTGAAGCATTCCCATACGGAAATATCATCGAGCTTGCGGTTTTCATGGGAGCATATATTGCGGCAGGCGGCGCAGTACTTGTAAAAGCGGGAAAAAATATCCTTAACGGTCAGGTATTCGATGAAAATTTCCTTATGTGCATAGCCACCATAGGCGCATTCATCGTGGGAGAATATGCCGAAGGTGTTGAGGTAATGCTATTTTTCCTTGTAGGTGAGCTTTTTGAAAGCTATGCTGTGGATAAATCAAGACGTTCCATAAGCGGACTTATGGATATCCGTCCCGACAGCGCAAGGGTAATACGTGACGGAGTACACACCGAGGTAAGCCCCGAGGAAGTAAAGACAGGCGAAATTATCGCAGTTTATCCGGGCGAAAGGATACCTCTTGACGGAATAGTAGTTTCAGGCAGCTCGTCAGCTGATACCTCCGCAATGACGGGCGAATCTGTCCCCCGTGACCTTAATGAAGGAGATAATGCTCTCAGCGGCTGTATAAACCTGAACGGTGTTATTGAAATAAAGGTAACAAAGGAATACGGTCAGTCTACCGTTGCACGTATTCTTGAACTAGTGGAAAATTCCGCTTCATCAAAGGCAAAAACCGAAAATTTCATTACACGCTTTGCGGCAGTATATACTCCCCTTGTAGTAGGACTTGCGGCGGCACTTGCCCTTATACCATCTATAATAACGGGAGAATGGTCAGTATGGGTATACCGTGCCCTTACCTTCCTTGTAATATCATGTCCCTGTGCTCTGGTAATTTCCGTTCCCTTAGGCTTTTTCGGAGGAATAGGCGCTGCCTCCTCAAACGGAATACTTATCAAGGGCAGTAACTACCTTGAAGCACTTGCAGACGCTGAAACTGTTGTAATGGATAAAACAGGAACTCTTACAAAGGGCAGCTTTGAGGTATCTGAAATATGCCCCATAGATATATCGGAAGAACAGCTTCTGGAATATGCGGCATATGCGGAAAATCATTCCTCTCACCCTATATCCGTATCCCTTAAACGTGCATACGGCAGAAAAATAGACATTTCAAGGATATCCGATGCAGCCGAGACCGCAGGAAACGGCGTATCCGCAAAGGTTGACGGAGTGCTTATACATGCGGGAAAATCCGCATATATCTCAAAGGTGACAGGCAAAAGCTGTACAGCCGCCAATGCTCACGGAACAGTTGTATATGTTTCGGCAGACAATAAATATATAGGATATATCCTTATTTCCGACCAACTTAAAGAGGACTCTGAGGAAGCGGTCTCACAGCTCCGCAGCTGCGGCGTAAAGCAGATAGTCATGCTGACAGGCGACTCAGATGGAGCCGCCGAATACACAGCAGCCCGGCTTAAGCTTGACAAGGTATATTCCGAACTTCTCCCCGATGAAAAGGTATCTCATGTTACCGAGCTGAAAAAGAGCACCTCTGAAAAAGGAAAGCTTATCTTTGTGGGAGAC
This sequence comes from Oscillospiraceae bacterium, assembly GCA_017481565.1. GTDB lineage: Bacteria > Bacillota > Clostridia > Oscillospirales > Ruminococcaceae > RGIG4694. The sequence continues at coordinate 10,995 of JAFUOZ010000010.1, forward strand.
GGCATAAACGATGCTCCCGTGCTTACCTGTGCGGATATAGGAATTGCAATGGGCGGACTTGGTTCAGATGCAGCCATTGAAGCGGCAGACGTTGTAATAATGGACGACAAACCCTCAAAAATAGCCGATGCCATGAAAATAGCAAGAAGAACAAAGCGGATAGTCACTCAGAATATAATCTTTGCTTTAGGTGTAAAAGCGGCAGTGCTTATACTCGGTGCTCTCGGTATAACAGGCATGCAGGCGGCTGTATTTGCCGATGTGGGCGTATCTGTATTGGCAATATTGAATGCAGTCCGCGCCCTGAGATACAAAAGAACATGATACAGATCTGAAAGTATTTTCCGAGGATAATACTTTCAGATTTTTTATGTAAATTGTTACTAAAAGTTTAAAGAAATATTTATCTGCTTGCATATGCTGAATAAGTATGCTATAATAAAGATATCTATTAAGTTGTCATTCCGTATCACAAGAACAGGAGGGCGTATTATGTCAGGAAAAAGAAATCCCATACCCGTTATGGCGGCAGGAATTATCGTCGGATTGGCTCTGAGGAAAGCCGCAAAGAAAAGATATGCTGATATTCAGAAGGAATATGTTGAGGATTATATAAGAGAGACCGGTAATTATTTAGAAGGAAAAACCGTTGAAAGCAGAAAAATAGCAGCAAACAGCTATTACTGGCATATGCAGTTTCCCATATCTGCAAATAAAAATAATATGGCTGCACTCAGAAAGGTGCTTTCTTCAATGAGACATGATTATTATGATTATCTTATCGTTGATGTAAATAACGGTGCATATAAAAAAGAATACGGACATGTGACCTATGTTCAGGCAACAAGGCGTGAAAAGGCATATCAGCTGGAGCTGCATTTTGAAGCAGCAGACGGCACACAGAAGCAGTTTGTAAGATTTATTCCTGATTTTATTTATGCCGAAAAGCTCCTTGAAACTCTTCTTGTGAAAAGAAGAGTGCCTGATATGACAAAATGGTTTGACTGTACAAAATATGTTATTAAGGAGCTTTGAATGAATATACAGATATTCGGAAAATCAAAATGCTTTGATACAAAAAAGGCGGAGCGTTTTTTCAAGGAAAGAGGAGTTAAATATCAGTCGGTTGATATTATCTCCAAGGGGCTCAGCAAGGGTGAGCTGGACAGCGTTGTCAGAGCTGTGGGAGGACTTGATAAGCTTATCAATGAAAAATCCAAGGATTACTGTATGATAAAATATCTGCTTGATGACGCAAAGGCAGATAAGCTTGCGGAATGTCCCTCGCTGTATCTGACACCCATTGTAAGAAACGGCAAAAAGGCAACTGTGGGATATTGTCCTGATGTATGGGAAGCATGGCTAAAAGAGTAAGCCATACTATTATAAATGTAAAAGAAATGGAGTCAAGGTTCTGATGACTAATCGTGAAAAGATAGAAAGACTGCTGCTTAAGGTAAAAAGTCCGTCAAGATATATCGGCGGAGAGCTTAACAGCGTTGTCAAGGATAAGGAAAAGGTAGATGTACGCTTTGCATTCTGCTTTCCCGATTCCTATGATATAGGAATGTCACATCTGGGAATGAAGATACTTTATGCACTGAAAAATCAGCGTGAGAATTTCTGGTGCGAGAGAGTTTTTGCCCCGGGTGTTGATTTTGAACAGCTTATGAGGGAGAACGATATCCTTCTTTACGGACTTGAAAGTCTCGATCCTATAAAGGAATTTGATTTTATCGGCTTTACGATACAGTATGAGCTGAGCTATACAAATATCCTTAATATGCTTGATCTGGCAGGACTTGCCGTATTCGCAAAGGACAGGGGAGAGAATGATCCGCTGGTATGCGGAGGAGGTCCCTGTGTATGTAATCCCGAACCTCTTGCTGACTTTTTCGACTTCTTCTTTATAGGAGAGGGCGAGGAGCTTAATTTAGAGGTAATGGATATATATGCGGAAATGAAGAAAAACGGAAGCTACAGCAAAAAAGCTTTTCTTGAAAGGATAGCAGGTATAGAGGGCGTTTATGTTCCGTCCTTTTATGATGTATCCTATAATGAGAACGGTACTGTAAAGGCATATACGCCCAATAATGAAAATGCTCCCGTGACTGTACGCAAAAGGATAATAAGGGATATGGACAAGGTTTTCTATCCCGATAAATTTGTCGTGCCATTTTCGGAAATAATTCATGACAGAGCTATCGTTGAGGTATTGAGAGGCTGCATAAGAGGCTGCCGCTTCTGTCAGGCAGGCTTTATTTACAGACCCTTCCGTGAAAAGACGACAGATACCGTATGCCGTCATGCGAAAGATCTCTGTGAGTCCACAGGCTATGAGGAGGTTTCTCTTTCCTCACTTTCTACCAGTGATTTTTCCGATATAGATAATCTTCTGGATACTCTTACAGATTATACCGAGGGGGAAAAGATAAATCTTGCACTGCCCTCAATGAGAATAGATAAATTCAGCGGAGATATCATGGAGCAGCTTAAAAAGGTAAGAAAAAGCGGACTTACCTTTGCTCCCGAAGCAGGAACACAAAGGCTGAGAGATGTTATCAACAAGAATATCACCGAGGAAGAGATACTCAGTGCGTGCCGTCTTGCCTTCAGCGGAGGATATAATCAGGTAAAGCTTTATTTCATGATGGGTCTGCCCGATGAAACAGATGAGGATATCGTAGGAATTATAGCTCTTGCCGATAAAATAGCGGATATATTCTATCAGAATCCCGATCGTCCCAAGGGCAGGGATTCAAGACTGAGCATATCGATAAGCTGTGCGACCTTTGTGCCCAAGCCCTTTACTCCCTTTGAGTTTGAGCCTCAGGCATCGGAGGAGGAAATACGCCGCAGACAGAAGCTTCTTCTTGAAACGGCGGACAGAAAACGCTATATCAGCATAAGCTATCATCATTTTGATGTAAGTATACTGGAAGCGGTGCTGGCAAGGGGAGACAGAAGACTTTGTGCGTCAGTTTATTCAGCATGGAAAAAGGGCTGTAAATTTGACAGCTGGGACGAGCATTACCGCTTTGACCTGTGGAAAAAAGCCTTTGAGGAAAACGGTGCAGACATGAGCTTTTATGCAAACAGAACACGCACCTATGAAGAGGTCATGCCATGGGATCATCTGGATTATATGCTTTCAAAGGATTTTCTTATCCGTGAAAATAAAAAGGCTCATGAAGCGGTTTCAACCAAAAACTGCCGTGAACAATGTTCAGGCTGCGGTGTAAGTAAAGCAACGGGATGTGAATGTTTTGGATAAAAAGGAAGTAAGAGCGGTTTTTTCAAAGACAGACAGGGCAGTATATATTTCTCATCTTGACCTTATGAGGACCATACAGAGAGCGGTGAAAAGAGCAAAGCTCCCCGTATGGTACAGCGAGGGGTTCAATCCCAGGATATATCTGTGCTTTCCTCTGCCTCTGGCACTTGGAGTATACAGCGAATGTGAGGCTGTGGATTTCTATGTGATCGAGGATATATCCTTTGAGGAAATAAAGGAAAGACTTAATAAGGTTCTTCCCGACGGTATACATATTAATAAGGTATATGAGCCTGTGAATAAGAATAAGGATATCTCACAGGCAGAGTATAATATATGTATGAGCTGTTCTTCGGGAGATACTGCCGCACAGTTTGAAGCCTTCATGAGTGCCGGAAAAATCGAAGTGAAAAAGCGTACAAAGAAAAAAGGCGAGGTGACCATTGATATCAAGCCTATGACAGAGATATTGTCTGTTTCGGCAGGAGATAATGGCTCAGCTCAGATCCTCTGCAGACTTCCCGCAGGCGTTGAAACCAATGTAAATGCGGCTGTTCTTGCAGATGCATTTATTGAAAAATGCTCCGAAAAGGGTATTACGGCAGAATGTCTGTATGTAAAACGTACAAAAATTCTTTGTAAGGATCAAGCTGAGTTTGTGTAAAACGCAGATATTTTTAAATAGGCGTAATTTGGCGAAAAAATGCTTGCAATCTGTGAGAAAATATGTTAGAATAATAAATGCATTTAAGGTCCGTGTACGGGATTTGTGTGTATGCACGTCCTGCAGATCGGGGTTTAATGCCTTTCCCGTAGGGAATGACATTAAAACAGACAGTCCGCTGCTCCTTCCCGATGTCCGTCGGAGGTTATATAAGGAGTAAGAAAGTCTTAAAATATGGAGGAATTAAGAATGGACGCATTACAGCTTATCAGCAACAGCAGCCTTAAGGAAAACGCACCCGTTATCGAGGTCGGCGATACAGTTAAGGTAAATGTAAGAATCAAGGAAGGCGAGAAGTACAGAATCCAGGCATTTGAGGGTACTGTAATCGCTAAGAAGCACGGCGGCATCAGCGAGACATTTACTGTCAGACGTCTTTCACACGGCTGCGGTGTAGAGAGAGTATTCCCTCTTCACTCCCCCGCTGTTGACAGCGTTGAGGTTATCAGACACGGTAAGGTACGCCGCAGCAAGCTCTACTACATCAGAGGCAGAGTCGGCAAGGCTGCCAAGATTAAGGAACAGATCAAGTAATATATTTCTTGGTTATCCCTTGACTACAAAATCCATTCAGGCTTTAGAGGGACGCAAGTCCCTTTTTTGCTATTCGGTTATTTTATTGTATTAAATTAACATAAAAAACACGCTGTACTATTATATACACAGCTGAACGGAGGTTATTTATGGCAAACTATGAGCTTAATTATGAGATCCTCGATGAGGACGCAGCCAAAAAGAACGGTAACCCTTACGAAGAACTGCTTGAATGGGTAGAAACGATTGTATTTGCGTTTTTTGCCGTAATACTTCTGTTTACATTCGTTCTCAGAGAAGCATTTGTTGACGGAGATTCAATGAATGACACTCTTGCAGACGGAGACAAGCTTATCGTTTCACATCTTTTCTATGAGCCTGAGGTAGGCGATATTGTAATCATCAACAGTGAAAACGGCTATATTTACGGCGCTGATAATCAGCTTCAGGCTGTTCCCGGACTGGGCAAGGCTATCGTAAAGAGAATTATCGCAACAGGCGGACAGCAGGTCGATATCAACTTTGAAACAGGTGAGGTAAAGGTAGACGGAAAAGCTATCGATGAGCCTTACATAAAGGAGCTTACAAAGCGTGACGAAGGCGGTCATCAGTATCCTGTGACCGTTCCCGAGGGATATGTATTTGTAATGGGTGACAACAGAATGAATTCCACAGACAGCCGCAGCGCACTTGTAGGCTTTGTTTCCGAAGAGGATGTGCTTGGTAAGGTGGTATTCAGATTCATGCCCTTCAACTCCTTCGGAAAGATCGAATAATATAAATGCCGCTGATTACGGCATACGATATGGAGAATATATGATAGAAACACCTTCAATACAGTGGTTTCCCGGTCATATGACCAAAACCAAGCGTATGATAAAGGCTTCTCTGCCGCTGGTAGATGCGGTAGTGGAGCTTACAGACGCAAGAGTTCCTCTTTCAAGCAGAAATCCCGATCTTGCAGGACTTATCGAAGGCAAGCCGAGAATAGTTCTTATGAACAAGTGCGACTTTGCCGATGAAAAGGCAACGAGATTGTGGATAGACGCATATAAAAAAGAGGGGATAACCGCCATTGCCGCTGACTGCAGAACAGGTAAGGGTCTTAACCGATTTGTGCCTGCTGTCAAGGAAGTACTTGCCGATTATATCAGCAGGAACGAGGCAAGAGGTATGGGCGGAAGAATGCTTCATCTTATGGTCGTGGGTATTCCCAATGTAGGAAAATCCTCATTTATCAACCGTATGGCAGGAAGCAAAAAAGCTAAGGTAGAGGACAGACCCGGTGTGACCCGTGAAAAGCAGTGGGTCAGGATAGATAATACTATCGAGCTTCTTGATATGCCCGGTGTACTCTGGCCTAAGTTTGAGGATATGTCAGTAGGTGAAAAGCTTGCTTTTACAGGAGCTGTCAAGGACGATGTAGTGGATGTGGAGACTCTTGCTTGCAGACTTCTCCTTCTTCTGAATAAGGATTATCATGATGCTTTGAAGGCAAGATATGCAAAGATAAGCGATGATCCCGAGGAGGACGGCTATGAGCTTCTTCAGCAGGTAGGCAGAAGCAGAGGAATGCTTATTTCGGGAGGAGAGATCAATACCGAAAGAGCGGCTATCACCGTGCTTGATGAGTTCAGAAGCGGAAAGCTGGGCAGGATAACACTGGAGCTTCCCTGAAAATCTTCGGAGGACGTATGACTTTATTTGAATTTGATAATGAGCTTCGAAAGGAACACCCTGTTTTCTGCGGTGTGGATGAAGCAGGCAGAGGTCCTCTTGCAGGTGATGTATATGCCGCTGCGGTGATATTGAATCCCGAAACGGTCATAGAGGGTCTTGATGACAGTAAAAAGCTTACCGAAAAAAAGCGTGAAAAGCTGTTTGACGAGATAATCGAAAAGGCAGACGCATGGTGCATAGGCACTGCATCTGCTGCTGAAATAGATGAGCATAATATACTGGGTGCCACCTTTATTGCAATGAAAAGGGCAGTTGAGGGACTTGGCATAAAGCCCTCCTTTGCCGCAGTTGACGGAAACAGAGATCCGAAGCTTGGGATAGATACGATGTGTATCGTCAAGGGGGACGGAACCTCTGCAAGCATAGCGGCAGCTTCAATTCTTGCAAAGGTCAGCAGGGACAGATATATGGCAAAGCTTGCCGAGGAATATCCTCAGTATGCCTTTGAAAAGCATAAGGGATATCCCACAAAGCTCCATTATGAAAAGCTCCGTGAATTCGGTCCATCTCCTGTTCACAGAAAGACATTTTTAAAGAAGATGCACTGATGAACAAGCGGAAGATCGGAAATACAGGTGAGCGGCTCACAGCCTATTATCTTACACGCTCAGGGTATACCATACTTAAAATGAACTATACCGTAAAAGGCGGAGAAATAGATATCATAGCCGAAAAGGACGGGATAATAGCCTTTGTAGAGGTAAAATCCAGAGATGTTTCCGCCGCCGATACGGGAGTTATGGCTGTTACGAAAAGGAAAAGACGGTTTATTATAAAGACTGCCCAGGAATATCTTTACAGGATAGGCAGTGACAGTCAGCCGAGGTTTGATATTGCCGATGTGACAATGGAAAACGGTATGCCCGTAAAGCTGAGATATTTTGACAATGCATTTGACGCAGATGGGATAGACCTTGTTTTATAAAGCTTAATTCACCGTTTTTGCGGTGTTAGATATGGTGGATTTCCATACGGAAATTCGGAAAGGGTTTGGTTTTAATGTTTTACAAGAGTACGAGAGACAGCAGCGTGAAGATCTCCGCTGCACAGGCTATAGTTCAGGGTATCTCCGCAGAGGGCGGACTTTTCGTTCCCTCCGAAATACCTTCGATCACAATGGACGAGATCCTTAAGCTTGGCGATATGTCTTATTCCGAAAGAGCTGCATTTGTTTTCTCAAAGTATCTGACAGACTTTACTGAGGCTGAGATCAGATACTGCACAGACAATGCATACAGCACAAAGAATTTCGCAACAGAAAATATTGCTGAGATCTCACATCTTTTTGACGGTACATATGTACTTGAACTCTGGCACGGTCCCACATGCGCATTCAAGGATATGGCGCTCCAGATCCTTCCTTATCTTCTTACTACATCTGTCAAGAAGATCGAGCTTAACAAGAAGGTTGTCATTCTTGTTGCAACATCAGGCGATACAGGCAAGGCAGCACTTGAAGGCTTTGCAGATGTACCCGGTACAGAGATCATGGTATTCTATCCGCAGGACGGCGTAAGTGCAATGCAGAAGCGCCAGATGACTACACAGGACGGCGAGAACGTAAAGGTATGCGCTATCAAGGGCAACTTTGACGACTGCCAGAACGGTGTAAAGGCTATCTTTACAAATGAAGAGATCAAGCAGAAGCTTGATGATGCAGGCATGATGTTCTCCAGTGCAAACTCTATCAACTGGGGCAGACTTGCACCTCAGATCATCTACTACATCTCCTCCTATGCAGAGCTTGTAAAGGACGGGGAGATCAACGCAGGCGACAAGATCAACATTGTTGTTCCCACAGGTAATTTCGGAAATATCCTTGCTGCTTACTATGCAAAGAATATGGGTATGCCCGTAAATAAGCTTATCTGTGCTTCCAACTCAAATAAGGTCCTCACAGACTTTATCAATACAGGTATCTATGACCGTAACAGAGACTTTATCACAACAATTTCTCCCTCTATGGATATCCTTATTTCATCTAACCTTGAAAGACTTCTCTACCTTATCAGCGGTGAAAATGACGCTCAGATCAGAGAGTGGTTCGGCGCACTTGCACAGACAGGCAGATATGAGGTTTCCGATGATGTAAAGGCTAAGCTTAAGGCTGATTTCGTAGGCGGCTTCTGTGATGATGTTCAGACAAAGGCAGTTATCAAGGAGATTTATGACAAGTATTCATATACACTTGATACACACTCTGCAGTTGCTGTCAAGGTATATCAGGACTATAAGGCAGAGACAGGGGATATGACAAAGACTCTTATTGCGTCTACAGCAAGTCCCTATAAGTTCAGCTCCAGCGTTCTGGAGGCTATTGAGGGTCAGGTTCCTCAGATGGACGAATATGATATGGTCGATAAGCTCAATAAGCTTTCAGGCTATGCAATTCCCGCATCTCTTGCAGAGCTTAAGGATAAGGAGATCCGTTTCAGCGAGTCTATCGCAAAGGAAGAGCAGAAGGACTATGTTCTTAAGGCACTTTCTCTCTGATCTTACGGAAATTGTTAAATAGTCAATAGATCGGCGTCTGCTGCGGCTGCGGCGGACGCTTTTCGGTTATAAGGGGGCACGGACATGGCGCTTTATGTTATGGGAGATCTTCATCTGTCGCTGGGTACCGATAAGCCTATGGATATATTCGGCGGCTGGGATAATTATACAGAGCGTATCCGTGAAAACTGGATCAATACCGTTTCACCTGAGGATATCGTAGTTGTACCCGGGGATATATCATGGGCAATGACCCTTGAAAACGCAGTGAACGATTTTGAATATATTCAGAAGCTTCCCGGTACAAAAATTATCTCAAAGGGTAACCACGATTACTGGTGGAATACAATGGCTAAAATGAATAATTTTCTTGATGAACACGGCTTTGATACAATAAAGATAATGCATAATAACCACTACCGATATGAAAATTACGGTATATGCGGTACAAGAGGCTGGATAAACGAAACCAAAAACAGCGAGCCTGCCGACGGCAAAGTGCTTGCAAGAGAAGCACAGAGACTTGATACATCAATTCTTTCAGCCAAAAACGAAGGACTTGAACCGCTGGTTTTCCTACATTATCCGCCTGTTTACGGAATAAATTGTAACTGGAGCATTCTGGAAGTGCTCCATAAGCATGATATAAAAAGGTGCTGGTATGGTCATGTTCACGGAAAATCGTCAATGTATGCCATAAACGGAGAGCGGGACGGCATTGATTTTCGATTGATAGCAAGTGATTTTGTGCAATTTACACCTGTAAAAATAATGTAAATTGTGCAAAATGCAGAAAATTTGATTTTGCTATAGCAATATACCGAGTAATATGATATAATAAATTCATGTGCTTTATGCCGCATTTACATAGCTATGCTTAGGATAATGACGGCTTTGTAATAATTAAAATTTTGAGAGGATGTACAGTAATGTTAAAGTCAACCAATAAAATCGAGACAAATAAGTATGAGGTTATCGTTGAGGTAACAGCAGAACAGCTTGAAGAAGCAGTTCAGAAGGTTTACAACAAGAAGAAGAAGAGCATCGCTATCCCCGGCTTCAGAAAGGGCAAGGCTCCCAGAAAGATGGTTGAGAAGCTTTACGGTGAGGGCTTCTTCTATGAGGATGCTGTAAATTCAATTATCCCCACATATGTAGAAGATGCAATGTATGAAGCAGGTCTTTACCCTGTAGTAAGACCTGAATTCGATGTTACTGCTCTTGATAAGAACACAGGTGTTACATTCAAGGTTACTGCTATCTGCAGACCCGAGGTAACAATTTCAGATTATAAGGGAATAGAAATCGAAAAGACTGTCAAGACTATTACTGACGAAGATGTTGACGCTGAGCTCAAGAGAGTTCAGGAGAGACAGGGCAGAATGGTAACAGTTGAGGGCAGAGCAGCTGAAAACGGCGATACAACAGTTATCGACTTTGAAGGTTTTATCGACGGTGTTGCTTTTGACGGCGGTTCTGAAAAGAACTATGAGCTTAAGCTTGGCACAGGTTACTTTATCCCCGGCTTTGAGGATCAGATCATCGGTCGCAATGCAGGCGATGAGTTCACAGTAAACGTAACATTCCCCGAGAACTATCAGATGGAAGATGTTGCAGGCAAGCCCGCTGAGTTCAGAGTTAAGCTCCACGAGATCAAGAATGTTGAGCTTCCCGAGATCGACGACGAGTTCGTTAAGGACGTTTCCGAGTTCGATACACTTGATGAATATAAGGCTGATATCAAGACAAAGCTTGCTGAAAGAGCTGAGAAGATGGCTGAAACAGAGGCTGAAAACAAGCTCTTTGACGCTGTTATCGAAAAGATGCAGGCTGAGATCCCCAACGAGATGTATGAGTCCAAGATCGATGAAATGGTAAGAGACTTTGAGATGCGTCTTTCACAGCAGGGTCTTAACCTTGAGATGTATCTTTCCTTCTCAGGCATGGAGATGGACGGCTTCAGAAAGCAGTTTGAAGAGAATGCACAGAAGCAGGTTAAGCTCCGTCTTGCTCTCGATCAGATCGCTAAGCAGGAAAACATTGAAGTATCTGATGAAGCTGCAGAGGAAGAAATCAAGAAGATCGCTGATGCTTACAGAATTTCCGTTGCACAGGTCAAGGATGTTATTACAGTTGAAAGCGTAAAGGCTGACCTTAAGGCAGCAGAAGCTTCCAAGCTTATCAAGGACAGCGCTAAGATTTCATAATTAACAGAAATTAACGGAACGCTGTACGGGGGTTATCCTGCACTGCGTTCTGTTTATACATTAACGAATTAACAGGAGGTTTTCGGAATGAGTTATATGCCCTATGTTGTGGAGCAGACCAGCAGAGGCGAGCGCCAGTTTGATATTTTCTCCAGACTGCTTAACGACAGGATCGTTATGCTTTCCGATGAGGTAAACGATACAACTGCAAGCCTAGTAATTGCACAGCTTCTTTTCCTTGAGGGACAGGATCCCGAAAAGGATATCTGCCTTTATATCAACAGTCCCGGCGGATCGGTAACAGCAGGTATGGCGATCTATGATACAATGAACTATATCAAGTGCGATGTATCAACTATCTGTATGGGTATGGCAGCTTCAATGGGAGCATTTCTGCTTTCATCAGGAGCAAAGGGCAAAAGACTGGCTCTTCCCAACTCTGAGATTATGATTCACCAGCCGCTTATTTCAGGCGGACTTTCGGGTCAGTGTACCGATATCAAGATCCGTTCAGATCATATGGTAAAGACCCGTGAAAAGCTCAACAGAATTCTTGCTGAAAATACAGGCAAGGATATTTCGGTTATCAATGTTGATACCGAGCGTGATAACTTTATGACAGCAGACGAGGCTATGGCTTACGGACTTGTTGACAAGGTTATCGCTAAGAGATAAGATTATCGACAAATGAGCCTCGTTAGCTTTAACGGGGCTTGTTCGGTTTAAACTACTTTCAGAGGTGGTCATGATGATGAAAAGATGCAGCTTCTGCGGAAAGACAGAAAACAAGATCCAGAATATGTTTTCCGCAGGCGACACAAATATATGCGATGAGTGCGTAATGTACTGCTATGAAATGCTTATGCATAACGATGCGCTTGGATATATCCCCAATAAGTCGGTAAATGTTCAGAAGAAGCATTCTGCAGGTTCTTCCGCTAAGCTTATCAAGCCTGTTGAGATAAAAAAGGTGCTTGATGAATATGTTATCGGACAGGAAGCAGCCAAGATCGCTCTTTCCGTTGCGGTATATAATCACTATAAGAGAATACTTACGGAAAGCTCCGATTCCGATGTTGAGCTTCAGAAGAGTAATGTTGTGCTTCTTGGACCCACAGGTGTAGGTAAGACCCTTATAGCACAGACCCTTGCAAAGATCCTTGAAGTACCCTTTGCCATTGCTGATGCTACTACTCTTACAGAGGCAGGTTACGTAGGTGATGACGTTGAAAACGTACTTGTACGTCTTATTCAGGCAGCTGATTATAATGTTGAAGCAGCAGAAAGAGGTATCATCTATATTGATGAGATCGACAAGATCGGCAGAAAGTCCGAAAATACATCTATCACCCGTGATGTAAGCGGTGAGGGTGTACAGCAGGCACTTCTTAAGATCATAGAGGGTACAATTTCCAATGTTCCTCCTCAGGGCGGCAGAAAGCATCCCAATCAGGAATGTATCCAGATCAATACAAAGAATATCCTCTTTATCTGCGGCGGTGCATTTGACGGTCTTGAGCAGACTATCAAGAAGCGTAAGGATTCTTCAACTCTCGGCTTCGGTGCAGATGTAAAATCCAAGGCAGAAAAGGAAAAGAATATCTTTAAGGACGTTGTTCCTCAGGACCTTGTAAAATTCGGTATGGTCCCTGAGCTTGTGGGACGTCTCCCTGTAATAACAGTTCTTGAAGAGCTGGACGAGGCTGCACTTGTACGTATCCTTAAGGAACCTAAAAATGCGCTTGTCAAGCAGTATCAGAAGCTTTTCGCTATGGACGGTATCCAGCTTGAATTTGAAGAGGAGGCACTTACCGCTGTAGCTGAAAAGGCTATTGCCCAGAAAACAGGCGCAAGAGGACTTCGCTCCATTGTTGAAAATATTCTCACAGATACAATGTTCAATACGCCCTCCGAAAGCGATGTGAATGGCGTTACCGTTACCGCAGAATGTGTAAATAACGGTACATCACCCGTTCTTCATAAGGGCAAGCGCAAGTCACTGAAGAAATAAATGATATATGCCGCTTATGTTATAAGCTGTCGGTTAAGTATATTAATCGGTGCAGTTAAGTAACAGAAGCGGCATTTGTTATGAGTTTTTTTGTATATTGAATTATTTAGGGAAATAATGTATAAAATATTAATCTGTATTTGTATCAATCAGAGAATTTTTATAATATCCTACAAAAACCATTGAAAAAACAAGTTAAATATGATATAATATATACATTGATTGAAATGATGAATAAATGTTCAACTAAACAAGATGTGATATAGGAAATCACATCAGATAACAATGATATAGTCATAAGAGAATGCTGTATCATTTACTGTGAAATGTTATCAAAGAAAAGAGAAGGCGGTGTTCAGTATGGACAATAAAAACGAAATGTTCTGTAATATGCTTGAAACAGTGATAGATAACGGCTGTTATCATAGTATATTTATGTGGGACTGTAAGGAAACTGTACAGGAGCTTGGAAGCAGACGTATCTTCCCTGAAGGTGTAACTGATCCTTTTTCGTATTTTCTTGATAATGGATATATCCACCCTGATTTTCAGGCAGTTTTTTCTGTGTTCTATTCTCAGCTTTTATATAGCACAAAGGAAGAGGGAGCAGATATAAATAAGCTGTTGAATCTGGATATCAAATTTTCCGAGAATGAGGAATTCATATCCTGCAATATGTTTGTCTGCTATATAAAAAATGACCGGAACAGAGTTGAAAAAATAATTGTATTTATCCGTCCTCTTACAGATAATGAAAGGTTTGAAAAGAAGGTTGTAAGCCGGTTCAATGTAGATAATGGGTCAGAGATATTTACCGAAGCAATATCGGAGATCGGTGAGCTTGGTATAAACAGGGTTGCGTTTATTCAGTTTGATATTGACCGTTTCAAGCATATAAATGAGCTTTATGGTTCTGATGTAGGCGATGAACTTCTTAAATTCATAAGTGATTCTCTCGATATTATCTGCGGACCGCTTCAGCCGCACTGCAGATTTTCGGCTGACATTTTCATGATAGTAACTCCATATGAAACTGTTGAACGCCTTAATGAGTTTATCAGAAGGATCGAATCTCATTTAAGCAATTTCAAGGGCATAGATTACTATTTTTCATTCGGAGTATATCTTGAAACCGAATTTTCGTCCTGTAAACCTTCAAGACGTTTTGGAGACTGTGCCTCTATTGCAAGAAAGCGTATAAAGGGAAATGCGCTGAGAAATGTTGAATATTTCCATAATGATATGGAGAGGGTCCTTTTCAAAAGAAGTGAGATCGAAGATGACATGTATAAGGCGATCGCAAATAATGAATTTGTTATGTATCTGCAGCCGAAATATTGTATCTCAACAGGCAGGATAATAGGTGCAGAGGCTCTTACAAGGTGGATACACCCCACAAAGGGCATGATCTCTCCCGCTGATTTTATCCCCGTATTTGAACAGAACGGCTTTATTGTAAAGCTTGACCATTACATATGGGAATGTGCATTCAGAAAGGTAAGGGATTGGATAGATAATGGAATAAAGCCCTTGCCTATCTCTGTAAATGTTTCAAGAGCCTATCTCAGAGAATTTGATGCAGTCAATGCACTGAGTACACTTCTTATCAAGTATGAGATCCCTGTTGAGCTGATAGAGCTGGAGATAACAGAGTCTATCGATTCAGAGGGACTTGATGAAATCATCCATAAATTCAAGGAATGTGGCTTTACTATGCTTATGGACGATTTCGGCTCAGGATATTCTTCACTGAATATGCTTAAAAAGACTCAGTTTGATGTACTTAAGATCGACAGAAGCTTCCTTTCCGAATTTATGGAATCGGACAGAGGACGTAAGATAATCTCCCATACTATATCAATGTCACAGGATATCGGACTTGATATTATTGCCGAGGGCGTTGAAACAGGGGAGCAGGCAAATTTCCTTTACGGTGCCGGCTGTGACCGTGCACAGGGCTTCTATTATTCAAGACCTGTTCCAAGCGATGATTTTGATAAGATCATGTTTGATAATCTGAAAAATTACAGCTGACAAAGCGATAATGTGAATTTTGTATGGAATTTACATATCATTCAGCGCATACTGCCTTTATAAAGAGCGGTATGCGCTGTTTTTTTATGGAATACGCTAATTGACTAAAAGACCCTTAGGGTATATAATGATATAGTGTGAAAAAAAGTCAAAAATGGAGGAATTATATTGAACAGAGATGTATTTGAAAAATATCCCATACCAAAGGCAGTAATGACCCTTGCCCTTCCTACAATGCTCAGTATGCTTGTTACTATTTTTTATAACATGGCTGATACCTTCTTTGTAGGACAGACCAACGATGCAAATCAGGTTGCAGCCGTATCGCTTACAACCCCTGTATTTCTTATCTTCATGGCGGTGGGAAATATGTTCGGTATCGGCGGCAGTACGATGATATCAAGACTTCTGGGACAGGGCAATAACGAAAAGCCGAAGAATGTTTCTGCATTCTGTTTTTACGGCTGCATTATTTCAGGCTTTGTGCTTTCGCTTATCTATCTTATATTCATGCCGCAGATACTCAGTATTATCGGCACAAGTGAGAATACCTATGAATTTTCAAGAGAATATCTTACATATATAGCCTATGGCGGAATTTTCGTAGTACTTTCCAATGCAATGGGAAATATAGTTCGTTCAGAGGGTGCTGCAAAGATATCCATGGCAGGAATGATGATAGGAACTGTTGCAAATATCGTACTTGACCCTGTCATGATACTTGCTCTTGATATGGGCGTTGCAGGCGCTGCTATTGCTACAATAATCGGAAATATTCTTTCGGTGGTATTTTATCTGGGATATATTATCAGAAACAAGGAAAAGACGGTCCTTTCCTTTATGCCATCAGATGTGCGCATAAGCGGAATTATCGGCGGCGTTCTTTCAATAGGACTTCCTGCTTCCTTGAATAACATTCTTATGAGCTGCTCCAATATTCTGCTGAATGTATTCCTTTCGGATTACGGTGATGTACCTGTTGCGGCAATGGGTGTTGCAATGAAAGCGAATATGCTTGTTGTAATGCTTCAGTTAGGACTTGCCATGGGTATGCAGCCGCTTGCGGGATACTGCTACGGTGCGGCAAATTACAGCAAGCTTAAGAGCGTTATGAAATTTTCTGCACTGTGTAATTTTATAATCGGCTCATGTATGACGGCAATATATATTTTTGCAAGCCGTCCCATCGTTGGAATATTCATTGATGATGCAGAGGTTATCCGAAACGGTATAACAATGCTCAATGCGCTTATGATATCAGGTCCGCTGATAGGTATAATGTTTGTATTCAGCTTTACCTTTCAGGCAATGGGCAAGGCTATACCATCACTTATTCTTTCTGTATCGAGACAGGGTTTTGTATTCCTTCCTGTGCTTATCGTAGGCAATATGCTTTTTGGCTTGGAGGGACTTATCTATGCACAGCCCTGTGCGGATATAGCAAGCCTTCTGATAGCCCTCACGATGTTTATGATAATCAACAACAGATCCTTTAAGAATGAGGAAAAAGAAGCTGTAAAAGCATAATTCATATAAAATAGCAACGGACTGTTTCGAAATGGAACAGTCCGTTTTTTATTACTTAGGCAATAATATAATTTGATTGCTTGGTGCTTGATTTTTCAAAAATGTCTCAGATACGACAATTATTGTAATTTAGAAATAGTTGATCAAACTGTTTAATTGCCTAGGTAATAAGTCCCTGATTTTAAATATCCTTGATTGCAGCCTTTGCTTTGTTTACGATAGTTTTGTCATTTTCATAGGTGAGGACTGAATTTGCATGACCGATATCCACCCAGCGAATATCGGCAATTTCAGTTTCCTGAGGAGTGTAATCAAAGCTTTTAGCCTTTGCGATAAAATATACAACTACCTTCTGAGTGTCCTTGCGAGGGAAATATGTTACAGTCTCCCTGAAAGTAGGGTCTATCATTACATCAAGATTGGTTTCCTCCTTGATCTCACGCAGGGCAGTCTCAACCTCGCTTTCGCCTTCTTCAACGTGTCCCTTGGGGAAGGACCAGTGTCCGCTGTTGATATGCTTTATCAGAAGAATTTCGGTGTTTCCGTGATGTTTGCGGTAAACTATTGCACCGCAGGATTTCTCATAGGTCATTTATGTATCTCACCCTTTCTGATAGAATAGTATTCATTAGTATAATTATACCATATTTTTTTTGATTTGTCTCTGTTTTTTATAAATTATTTGTCGTGTTTATAAAAAAATTACGCTTCGTTCAAAAAGAAGCGTAATTTTTGGTTGGAATATTAAGTTGAAATATGTTGAATTAATTATTCTGCCGCAGTTGTTTCTGAAGTTATTTCCGCGGAATCCGAAATTTCGGTTTCCTCTGTAATAACGGCAACGGTTTCCTCGGAAACATCGTCCTCGGCAGAATCCATGAAGTCATCCAGCTTTTCCTTTACCTTTTCAATAACGGAGTCGATAGTCTCAGAGATAGGATATGTCAGTTCAAAATAGGTATGGTTCCATCTGTCGTCATCAAAAACATATTCATTCCCGTTCAGATAGTCACTTTCGGTAAAGTATATCTCGTCATTGATTATAAGATTTTCGCCTTCCCAGTAACATTCAAGGGTATTAGGCTTGTTGACCTGCTTTACCATTTTCTTTATGGTAGTATTCAGCCTGAACATACCGTTATCCTCATCAAGCCTGTTAGGCTGAATATATACCGCATACTTTCCCGAAGCCTTGTTCTGTACATCAAGCATATAGTATCTGAACTGACCCGAGGGAGACGCTTCCAGCTGTATGAGAGTATTAACTGTAGATACCTGAAAAATATTTGTTATCATATAGAAAGCAATTCCGCCGATAATATACAGCAGCAGGAATATAGTTCCGAATATGGTCTTTGCGGTATCATTCATCTTACAGCCGAAGAAACCGAAGAGCGTAACAACCGCAGCAGGAATAAGCAGCGGCCAGTTTCCCCAGTCTAGCAGCAAAGTAGGGAAGAACAACACCATGTTCGCCATACCCAGAATACAGGTTATCGGTGATTTTCTTGTAAAAAGAACCAGCAGACATACTAAAACGGACACGACCGCACCGACTATAGCAAATTTTATTCGGTTAGTATATTCAATATTATAGAAGAATGTGATATAAGCAAAATATCCAAGCAGATAGGAATATGCAATTCCCAGGAGACTTATTCCGATATTGACCCACTTGTTTGAAAATATCTGTTTCAGTTTTTCGGTTTTTTCCATTTGACGACTCCATTCTAAATTATAAGCGAATTTTTAAAACATAACTATACATTATATATATTACTACATTAATATGTTTAAATCAAGTACAAAAAGTTACAAAAAAAATACATTGTAGAAAAATAAAAAAATCCGCTTTTGAAAAAAACAAAAGCGGATAAAATATTCATAATAATTTTATCTGTATTTCTTAATAGTCTTGATAACCACAAGAACACATATTCCGATAACAGCAAGAATAAGGATAACAAATACAATTATAGTAAGTACAGAAGCAGCGCCGCCTGCAGCATAACCCTCAACATTCTTATAGTCGCCGATATTTTCAATAGCAACACCGTTTTTATCCTTTACAGTAAGATCGTCAACATGACATACAGCATCATTGAAGCCTGTAGAGGAGTTGATAAGAACTCCGAACATAGTATTGTTTACGTTTTCGGGAACTTCAATAGTAACCTTCTGCCAATAGGGAGTAGCTGTCATAGAAACGTTTTCAGCAAGATAAATATCACCGTCAGTATAGAAATAAAGCTCGTCTGCGCCTGTTGCCTCAGCATAAACGTAGAATGAAAGCTCCGTTCCTGCAAAAGATTCAAGACCGAATGTATCTGCATTGAAATAGAATCCCGATGCTTCAGCACCTGATGTAAGAGAACCGGCGAAATCCTGAGAAATCTTCAGTGCGCGGTTTGTTCTTGTTGTTTCAGGAGTTATTTCATAGGAAAGTCCCGTATCTGCAGCTGAACCGAATGTATGTATATATTGGAATGATTCGTCTGTGTCAAAGCATACTGTGGGTCTTGTGCCCTCGTTCTCTTTTTTCTCTTCTTCTGCAGCTGCAGGCACAGCTAACATAGTACCGCAGATCACTGCAGACATAATAAGACTAAGAATTTTTTTCATTAACAACCTGTCCTTCACGATATATTATAATAAACAATATGCACAAATGCATAACTAAACAGTCTACTACATATTCTATTTTAATACAAAAACGAAAATTTGTCAATATGTTTTTTTGAAACATATTGACAAATTTTTTATGACTTATTCGGCATTATTGTCTGCCGAAAGAATTACATCACTTACAAGATTTGCGGGAAGCTGTTCATATCTGAGGAATTCAAATGTGAAGCTGCCTTTGCCTCTTGTGATCTGTCTGAGCTGAGTTGTGAAGCTCTGCATTTCTCTCATAGGAACTTCCGCTTCGATCTCAGTGCCCTTATTAACGGGGTTCATGCCGATAACTCTGCCTCTGCGCTTATTGAGGTCGCCCATGATATCACCTGTGTTATCATCGGGAGCAGTAACCAGAAGTCTGCCGATAGGCTCAAGAATAGCAGGATCAGCCTGTCTCATACCTTCCTTGTATGCAATGGAGGCAGCTGTCTTGAATGCCATTTCAGAGCTGTCAACAGGGTGATAGGAGCCGTCAACCAGAATAGCCTTAAGACCTGTTACAGGGAAGCCTGCAAGTACGCCCTTTGCCATGCTGTCCTGAAGACCCTTTTCAACTGCGGGGAAGTAGTTCTTGGGAACCGCTCCGCCGAATACCTTTTCTTCAAATACGAGAGTATCGGAGATGCAGGGCTCAAATTCGATCCATACATGACCGTACTGACCGTGACCGCCCGACTGCTTCTTGTGCTTTCCTTCGCACTTTACCTTCTTTCTGATAGTTTCCTTATATGCGATCTTGGGAACAGAGAGCACTACGTCTGCGCCGAACTTATTCTTAAGCTTGGAAACAGCTACTTCAAGATGCTGCTCGCCGAGACCTGCAAGGATCTGTTCCTTTGTGGAGGGATCCTGATAGAGAGCAAGAGTCTTATCCTCATCGAGAAGCTTCTGCAGACCTGCTGAGATCTTGCTTTCGTCTCCCTGAGTCTTTGCACGTACAGCCATTTTATAGCAGGGTGCGGGGAATACGATAGGATCATAGGAAACAACTCTGTCTGCGCTGCAGAGAGTATCGTTTGTGGAAGCGCCGATCTTTACGGCTGCAACTATATCGCCTGCATAAGCTACAGAAACCTCTGTCTGCTTCTTGCCGCACACAGAATAAAGCTTGCCTATCTTTTCGGGAGTATTTGTTGCTGCATTCACATATTCGCCGTTAGCCTTAAGCTGACCGTCCATTACCTTGATAAAGGACATTTTTCCAACGAAGGGATCTGCGATAGTCTTGAATACAAATGCAGCGGTTGAGGCAGACTTATCATAGGAGGTCTCTGTGATATCGCCGTCTGCTGTATTTGCAATAACTGCGGGACAATCTGCAGGTGAAGGCATGAGAAGCTCGATCTCCTTAAGAAGCATATCGATACAGCCCATTGTAACATCTGAGCAGCAGATAACGGGAGTGATGACACCTGTGTTCATACCCTTGTGAAGACCCTGAACAAGCTCCTTCTGAGTGAACGCCTCGCCCTCGAAGAACTTTTCCATAAGCTCATCGTCTGTTTCTGCAACAGCCTCGGAGAAAGCGGCGATAAGACCGTCGATACGGTATTCCATCTTTTCGCTTACTTCTGCTGTGGGCATTTCTGTTTCAACGGCATTACCGTTGTTGTCGTATGTATAAGCCTTCATTTCGATAAGGTTTACGTAGGATACTACCTTATGATCTCTGATAACGGGAACGATAACGGGGCAGACTGTAGGACCGAAAACGGTCTTAAGGTCTGTGAGAACGTTATAGAAGTTAGCATCAGGATCGTCAACCTTTGTGACCACAAACATCTTTGCCTTGCCTGCGGCTGCAGCCTTTTCGTAAGCCTTTTCTGTACCTACCTTTACGCCTGACTTTGCGGAAACAGTGATAAGTACTGTATCAGCTGCGTTGATAGCCTCGCAGGATTCACCCTCAAAGTCAAAAAGTCCGGGTGCATCAAGAAGGTTGACCTTTATATTATTATATTCAAATGCTGCCAGAGAAGCGTTAAGTGAAGCCTTGCGCTTGATCTCTTCGGGATCATAGTCACAGACTGTATTGCCGTCTGCAGTCTTTCCCAGTCTGTCAGATGCGCCTGCCTTAAAGAGCAGTGACTCTGCCAGTGTGGTTTTACCTGAACCTGAGTGACCTGCAACGGCAATGTTCCTTATGCTTTCGGCTGAATATTCTTTCATGATAAATCGCTCCTTGTTAAAATTTTTTCAGAATTGTGCATTTTAAACAACAATGCACTTTCAACTTGATTATTATTATATATCATTTGCCGATATAATGCAAGTGTTTTACTGCATTTTTTACGAAATGCAGTAAACTCTTATTGAAATTTTGTTAATTTTAACGATTTTCACCAATCAAAACCTTGCGTTTTGTGGTTTTATATAGTACAAATGCATAAAAAATGTCGAGTAACTGTATGGAAAAGAAATTTCTGTTTTCGACTGTTTTTTCTGACCGCAGGCTGTAAAATCAGAGAATATAATACTTTAATAAAAAAGCTGCAGGTGCAAATATTAATATTGCCGTATATGCAATGCGGCAAAAATCGAAAGACAAAAAAGAAAGGGTGAGTAAAAAGGGTGAAAAAGGCCGTTAAAATATTTTTGGTCATGCTTTATATTGCGGTGCTGTCAGCGGCGGCGCTTATCGTATATTATGATCTTCGTCTGCCCGATAAATATTATGTAACAAAGGGCGGAACTCTTGAATTTGAAAATAACATAAGTATAATGGCTGCAGTAAGTACTGCAGAAGCTGAGGATATACAGACAGGTTTCAGTCAGACCGAAGCAGAGGGCATAAAAAGTGCAAGGCTCAAGCTTTTCGGCATTTTTCCCATAAAAACCGTTGATATATGCGAGGTCGAGGCGGCAGCTGTCATACCATGCGGAATACCCTTCGGAATAAAGATGGTTACCGACGGAGTTATCGTTGTGGACGTGAACAGCTTTGAAAGCGGCGGAGCGCTTGTTTCTCCCGCTTCCGAGGCAGGTATAAGACCCGGAGATATTATTGTGAGCATTTCAGGTAAGGATATGACCTGCAACGAGGATATTTCCTCCGCTGTTGCCGAAAGCGGCGGCAGGACGGTAGGTGTCAGGATAATCAGAGAGGGGACTGAATCGGTAGTATTCATGAAGCCCGAGCAGTCCTCATCGGACAGCGTATACCGTGCAGGAATGTGGGTAAGAGACAGCTCCGCAGGCATAGGAACAATGACCATGTACGATCCGTCAACAGGCTGCTTTGCAGGTCTTGGACACCCTGTATGCGATATTGATACAGGCGAGCTTCTTCCCTTAAGCAGCGGCGAATCAGCCGAGGTAGTCATAAGCGGAGTCAAAAAGGGCGAATCGGGAAAGCCGGGCGAGCTTATTGGTGCATTCGTATCGGACAAGCCTTCGGGACAGCTGCTTATGAACTGTAAGGAGGGGATATTCGGAGTTCTTGAAAATGCGCCCTGCTTTACCACAGCCGTGCCTGTGGCTATGCGTCAGGAGATATGCACAGGAGAAGCAGTTATATATTCCACCGTAAAGGGCTGCGCCCCCGAGGCGTATACAGTTGAGATAGAGCGGATAGATCTTACAGGTGACGACAACTGTCGGAACATGGTGATAAAAATAACGGACGACCGACTTACCGAGCTTTCGGGAGGAATAGTCCAGGGAATGAGCGGAAGTCCCATAATCCAGAACGGCAGACTTGTGGGTGCCGTGACCCATGTTTTTGTAAATGATCCACTTAAGGGATATGCTATTTTTGCCGATTCAATGTATGAAAAAATGAATGAAGCAGGCAAGCTTAAAGATATATCCGATATAGCTGCATAAATACGGCAAAAACAAATGAGCTGCCCGTCAAAATAACGGACAGCTCATTTGTATATAATTTATTTACTTACAAAAAAATCGGCTGTGAAAAACACAGCCGATGCAAACATATGGCGGAGATGGTGGGATTCGAACCCACGGAGCGTTTTACCGCTCAAACGATTTCGAGTCGTTCTCGTTATGACCACTTCGATACATCTCCGAATTTAAGCAACAGTAATATTATAACATATCCTTTCGATAAAATCAAGACCTTTTTGAAAATTTTTTCTGATTTCCGTAATTTATTAAGACAACACCGCACAGACAATGCTTTTGGCTTTGCGCATAAGCCTGATGCGGTGCTGTAAATATCTTTGCGGCTTTTATCGGATCATCTCATAATACCTCTTGCCCAGCTGAAATCATATATAAAATACCTGTCAGGATTTTTTTCGATTTTTTCTCCGAAACGCTCCTTGATATCATTATATACCTTTTCGCTTACAGCTATTGAGCCGAAGCATTTTCCTTTTTCGATAAATCTGATCGAGTGTCCCTTTTCCTTATCTGTATCGAAAAGTATCTCGTCCACTCTCTGATCGGGAGTTTTTTCTGATGTCATAGCAAGGAATATCACCTTCATGATCTCGATTATCCTGTCGTCATAGCCTGCGTCGGAAATATATATTTTTTCCTGAAGCTCATGTATAGTTGTAACGATACGGTTAGTATATTCCTCAGAATATTTCCTGATATCAAGCTTCTCTTCGGTATCGGTCATACCTGACATAAATGAAGCTGCTTCCTTTACCTGATGCTCATCATCATGGAGCATATATATCATCAGCTTTTTTTCCATATCATGATAAAGAAGGGGATAGAACACCTGAGATTCATATCCGCATTCGGCGCATTTGAAATGAAAAACCTCACCGTTAAGGATCTTTTCCTTAATTTCCTTATCCATAGTAATATTTACGCTGTGCCACATTCTGAAATCATTTTCCTGTCTGCATTTCGGGCATCTTATCTTTTCAACAGTCATCTTTGACATAGCCGATCCTCCTGTTTTTTATTATATTGTATCATATAATAACAGGTATTTCAATAGCACGGAAAAAATATGCATTTCAACATTTTGAACATCATATCGGTTAAAATATTCAGAATATCAAATTGACACAACGTGCAGATAATGGTATTATTTATTCAAGGAAATGATCCGAAAACTCAATATGAAAGGATAGATAATATGAAAACACCTCTCGCACATACACCCCCTATGGGCTGGAATTCATGGAATACATTCGGCTGGAATATCAACGAGGAGCTTATAAAGACCACCGCCGATTATTTCGTTGAAAGCGGACTTCTTGAAGCAGGCTATGAATATATAGTTATCGATGACTGCTGGAGCGAAAAGCAGCGTGATGAAAACGGCCGCCTTGTCCCCGATAAAAATAAATTTCCCAACGGCATAAAGCCCGTTGCGGATTATGTTCATTCAAAGGGTCTTAAATTCGGAATTTATTCCTGTGCGGGAACACATACCTGTGCAGGCTATCCGGGAAGCTTTGAGCATGAATTTACCGATGCGGAGACCTTCGCCGAATGGGGCGTTGACTATCTGAAATATGACTACTGCTATAAGCCAAAATGCGCTGACGGAGAAAATCTCTACAAGCGTATGGCAATGGCTCTCAGAAACTGCGGAAGAGATATTCTTTTCTCTGCCTGCAACTGGGGAAATGACAATGTAAAGAACTGGATAAGAGAATCGGGAGCAAATATGTTCCGTTCAACAGGCGATATTCAGGATAACTGGCTTTCAATAAAAAATATTGCCGAATCACAGCTGGGCAGCGAGGCTTACGGCGGAGTATACTGTCATAACGATATGGATATGTTAGTCGTAGGTATGCACGGAAACGGCGATAATGCCGAGGTGCTGGGAAATGTTGTGGGCGGCTGCACCGATACGGAATACAAGACCCATTTTGCATTATGGGCGATAATGAATTCCCCTCTGATGATAGGCTGCGACGTAAGAAAAATGTCAGCGGAAGCAAAGGATATCCTTACCAATAAGGATATAATCGCAATCAATCAGGATATTGAGGTAAGAGGACCTTACTGTATCCGTCAGTGGAACAATCCTGAAAATGTATTTTCCCTCATCAGACCCTTAAGCGGCGGAGAATATGCAATAGGTATGTTCAATTTCAGCGATAAGACAAGTGAAATGTCCCTTCAGTTTTATGATATGGGTCTGCCTGCCGCATCGGGAAGAGGTCTTGAGCTTTATGACTGCTATACTCATTCGGTGATCGGTACCTTCTCCGAAAGATATGCCGCTCAGATCGGCTCACATGACTGTCTGATGTTCCGTGCAAAAGTCGTGAAGCTTTAATGGCGGATTACAGAAACTGCAAAAAATGCGCAGCCGAGCTTTTAGCGGACGATATCGCCATATACAGAAAGCTTATCAGCAGAAACGCCGATGAATTTCTCTGCATAGACTGTCTTTCGGAGCATTTCGGCTGTACCCGTGAGGACGTTGAAAAGCTTATCGCCTATTACCGTGAAAGCGGACAATGCACCTTATTCAGATGATCATACAGCCGCATAGCCTGAAATGATATTTTATACTTTTTTTAACAGCGGGTCATATTCTTTTTCGGAATATGACCCGCTGTTTTTTTATCTTTTATCAGATGTACTTAAGAAGCTCCTTACGTACTCCGTCAAGTCTGCTGTCCGAAAGACCGAAATCCATTTCCTTATAGCTCCATGCGCAGCGTGAGATATTATGCTTTTCAAATACGCTGTTTATGCATCTGAACCATTTTAAAGCTTCCTCGGGAGAGACTGTATTTATAACGCCGTATTCACCGCAGTAAAGCGTAGTTTTATTAGCCTCGGCAGCCTTAATTGCAGGTGCGAAAAGCTCCTCAAAAAATTCCTCGGTGATGTTGCTTTCATCAAAGGTGAAACGGTCTGCGGGATTTATCATATCGGTCCAGTATGCGCCCTGATGAGTGAATTTCAGCGGCTCATAGCAGTGAAAATTATAGATCACCTTATCATCATAAGGCTTATCAAGATCGGGGACTGCACAAGCACTGTTATTATAATAGCTGCCCACAAGTATAAGCGTATCGGGAGCATATTCACGTATTCTTTTTATACACTCACAGGATACCTTGTTCCATACATCTATATATTCCTTGTCCGTGACCTCATTCAGAAGCTCAAAGGCTACTCTCCCGTTTAATTTTCCGTAGCGCTTCGCAAGCTGCTCCCACAGCCTGTAAAAACGCTCCTGAAGCTGTTCATTTTCAAAAAAACCCGTTTCGCTTTCACCGTAATTGTCAAAGGAAAAGCCTGCTGTCTTATGAAGATCCAGAACTGCATTCAGATGATATTTTTCGCAAAGCTCAAATACCCTGTCGATCCTTTTAAATCCCTCCTCCTTATATGTTCCGTCATCGTTTTCAAAAATGTTGTAGTCAACGGGCAGTCTCACATGATCCGCTCCCCATTCCGACACCTTTTCAAAATCAGCTTCGGTTATGAAATTATCCATTCTGTCCTCACTGTAATCACACTGAGAAAACCAGCCGCCGAAATTTATACCCTTATAAAATCCTTTGCTCTTTAACATAACATATTCCATTCCTTTCAATATCAATATTAAGAGGTACTGTCACTTACGTGCATTTACCATGGTTAAACTATATCATTTTTTAAAAAGATATAGTATCAGATATTTATCCTTTATATCATTTTCTTGCTGTTATAATTTTCAAAAATGAGTGCAAGAATATGACACAAAAGACAAATTTATAACATTATAATTTTGCTGTAAATGTTATTATTATGACATCGGAAGAAAAAAACACAGACCTGATATTATACGATAAAAAAGTACGGAGGTAAATTCATATGAAAAATTCAGTAAAAATAATATCCGCATTGTTATCGGCATTAATGCTCACAGCCTGCACAGCTGCCGACAAAACTCCGGATACAACAGAAGCTGTTATCCCTGCATCAACAACGGAAAAAGCCGCAGATACGGTCATTTCCGAGGAAATACTGCCCGAAGGCTCTGTATATGCCGATTTCATAAACGGCAGACCCGAAAACTGGGAATGTGCGGACGGCTGGACAAACGGCAGTATGTTCAACGTAACATGGCGAAAGGACAACGTTACATTCAATAACGAAAAAATGCAGCTTATCATAGATAAGGACAAGACCCCTGCCGATAATATCCCCTATTCGGGCGGTGAATTCAGAAGCAGTGAATTCTACGGCTACGGACGTTACGAAGTATCAATGAAGGCTATAAAGAACGACGGAGTTGTTACTTCCTTTTTTACATATACAGGACCCTCCGACAATAATCCATGGGACGAGATAGATATTGAAATTCTCGGCAAGGACACAACAAAGGTACAGTTCAATTATTTCACCGACAGCAAGGGAAATCATGAATATATGCATGACCTGGGATTTGATTCATCGGAGGATTTTCACACCTATGCATTTGAATGGTATGAGGATAAGATAATCTGGTATGTTGACGGCACCGAGGTTTACCGTGCAGATGAAAATATCCCCGTAACCGAAAGCAAGATAATGATGAATGCATGGTGCGGAAAGGGTGTTGACGGCTGGCTGAATGCATTTGATGATGCAAATGTTCCTCTTACTGCGGAATATAAGTGGATAAGATATACTCCCTTTGAAAATTGATATTGCATTTTCTGCGGAAATATTGTAAAATATAAACGGGGTGATGATATGGACATGGAAAAAAAGCTTTCTCATATTGAATTTCTTAACAGAGAATATAACGTATCCCATTTATCCTATGAACGTGAGACTGCCTTTTTTCAGAGTATAAAGGAAGGAAACTCCGAAGAGGCAATGCGTCTTTTCAAACCCTTTGACTGTGAACAGATGGGTGTTCTCAGCAATGACAGCCTGAGGAATTTAAAATATCATCTTATCATCACCGTTGCATTTATAACACGCTGCTGCATCGAGGGCGGAATGGAAATGGAAGCCGCCTATAATCTCAGCGATATTTACGTAAGAAGCATTGACAAATGCCGTACCGAGGACGAGATAAATCTGCTGCACCGTGAGGTAGTCAATGATTATGCACAGCGCATGAATATTATCCGCCGACAGAACCGCTATCCCAGATCGGTAACTCTCTGTCTTGACTATATTTATGATAATCTGCATACAAAGATCACCCTTGAACAGCTTTCGGAAATAACGTCATTAAGTCCCGCTTATCTTTCAAAGCTATTCCACAAGGAAACGGGACTGACCATATCCGCATATATTACGGCAAAGCGGATCGAAGCCGCAAAGAATATGCTTAAATATTCAGAATATTCCTGTCTTGAAATATCGGATTATCTTTGCTTCAGCTCAGAAAGCCATTTTATTCAGGTGTTCAGAAAGCATACGGGATATACTCCGAAAGCATACCGTGAAAGCTTTTTCAGAACACGGAAACAGTAATTTTCACCCCCTTGACAAATATAAATTCATCTGTTATAATAAACCATATATTTCAGGGAATTATTCCCGTAAATAACAGACCACAGGAGGTATTTTTATATGAATAACAAGGTAAACAAGGAGATTGTAACAGACCGGGAGGTCTGATACGGCTTTAATATTTTTTCTGTAAAAAGCAGATCATATCCTCCCGAAGAAACAGTACGATAAAAAATATATGTAACCTTCGGAGGAATAAAAATTGAATAATATAATGAAAACTTACGGTATGAACGACCGCTTTGCCGCTCTTTCTTCAATGTATGAGAATTTATCCATAGGCAGAGTTATTCTGCAGGAAAAAGGTCTTTACAGGATCGTTACCGAAAAGGGCGAACAGCTTGCCGAGGTATCGGGAAAATTCCGATACAATGCAAAAACAGTATCCGACTTTCCCTCTGTGGGAGATTTTGTCATGACCGACAACAGCGGAAACGGAAACGCTGTGATACATCATATCCTTGACCGCAAAAGCTGCTTTATGCGGAAAGCGGCAGGCTCTGACAGACAGGAACAGGTGGTAGCCTCAAATATAGATACGCTTTTTCTCTGTATGTCCCTTAACAATGATTTCAATCTGCGCAGAATGGAGCGTTATCTTTCCATTGCATGGGACAGCGGTGCATCTCCCGTGATCGTTCTGACAAAAGCCGATCTGTGCGAGGATATCCACAGCAGGCTTTCAGAAACAGAAGGAATTGCTTTCGGTGTTGATATCATCGTTACATCGTCTATGGAAAAGGACGGCTATAAAAAGCTTATGCCCTATATGACCGACGGAAAAACAGTTGCTTTCATCGGTTCATCGGGTGTTGGAAAATCCACGCTGATAAATCGTCTTATGGGCGAAGAGCTGCTGGAGACAAACGGTCTGCGAAATGATGACAAGGGCAGACATACAACGACTCACCGTGAGCTGCTGCTGCTCCCCACAGGCGGAATGGTCATTGACACTCCCGGTATGCGTGAACTGGGTTTGTGGGATTCAGCGGCAGGTATCGACCGTACCTTTTCCGATATTGAGGAGCTTGCCGCACAGTGTAAATTCAGCAACTGCTCCCATTCGGGCGAAAAGGGCTGTGCTGTCTGTGCTGCCATTGAAAACGGACTTATTTCTGCTGACAGGCTCATATCCTATAATAAGCTGAGAGCGGAGCTTTCCTATTCCGAGGACAGCGAAGGCTATCTTGCCGCAAAGCAGCGCAAATTCAAGGAAATAGCAAAATATAACAGGTCAAACAGAAAAATCAACCGCTGATAAATTCATGCTTTAAAAAGCCCCTCTGCACAAACGATGCAGAGGGGCTTGAATTATGTAATAACAAATTATGCGGTGCTGCCCTAAAAAAGTGCAAATTCATTTCCTTTTTCAGAAGCTTGATGTACACTAACCTTATTCACAAAATCACTCATAATTAAGGAAGCGCTGATTAAAGCCGTAGGCATCTTTTCAGACCCACGAAAATGCCTTTGCCGCAGCGGCAAAATTGACTGAGTGGGTCTTGAAACGATTTAATCAGCGGTTCCTTAATTCTCATTTTCATTAATTTTATAGTCAACATATGTTAATAAATCAGCTTCTTGGCTAAGATGTAAATTTAATTCTATCTCCTGTTCTTTATCGTAAAACTCATATTCAAGTATAGATGATTTAGTTGGTTTTGTTTCAGTATATCCAAATATTTCCATAATATCTTCTTTACTGCTTGTAAAATCAATATCGCAATTTAAAGAAAAATCATAACCCACCAAATTACAGTCAGACTCGTTTATATTAGAAATAGTTGTTACTTTTGCCGTTGTCATATCATCTGTTCTGTCATCTCTATCAATAATTGCACTCATAACAGGAACATTTTTATAAAATATTGTATAAAATGCAGCATTATATTCCTCGAAATACTCATCAAGATTTTCAAAATCATCTTCAAGCAAAAACTCATATGAAAATCCCTCATCTAACGCAAGAATATCATTAAGCGTAGTCGGCATAGAAAGAGTTTTTCCGTTGATCTGTATCATATTTTTCAGATCGTCCATAGTCATGCCTTCGGGCAGATTTGTTTCCTCCGACGAATCTGACAGCTCAGCTTCTGTTTCTGTGCTTGCTTCCGTTGTTGATTCTATAGAATAATAAAAATCATTAAACAAATCATCGACCATACTGAATTCCAATACTATTTTTTCTTCTGTATTCTCAAAGAATTCATAATTGAGTTTATGTGATGTTGAATCAGTCGGTTCCGTATGCCCGAATATCTCCATAATATCTTCTTTACTGCTTTCATGATCTATATCACATTTCAATGAAAAGTCAACTTCTATGGTTTCGCAGAATGTTTTATCAAATCCATATAAAGAAAATATTGGTGCATCAACCATATCATGTGTTCTGTCATCTACATTAATATATGCGTTCATAACAGCAATATCGTTGTATACTATTTTATATACTGCAACGTCATATTCCTCAAAATATTCATCAATGCTGTCAAATGAATCTTCAAGCAAAAACTCATACGAAAATCCCTCATCTAATGCAAGAATATCATTAAGCGTAGTCGGCATAGAAAGAGTTTTTCCGTTGATCTGTATCATATTTTTCAGATCGTCCATAGTCATGCCTTCGGGCAGATTTGTTTCCACCGACAAATCCGACTGTTCAGCTTCAAGGCTTACTTCTGAACTTTCAGCCGCCGCTGCTGCTGTGATCTGCGGTACATCACCGCCTGCCGCCCCGACAGCTTCTGTTTCTCCGCTGCAGGCTGCTGCACATGACATCATTGTCATTGCCGCAAGCAATGCAAAGGTTTGTTTTAGTTTACATTTGTTCATTAATTACAGTCCTCCTAAAAATGTAATTTTATTCAGGTGTTTTCCGTCCTTTTTGGTCCAGTTGATCTTTTCCGCAAAGCCGTTATTGTCAAGGTCAAAGTTTGTTCCGTCTGCTTTCTTTTCTATGTTGAAGCCGTCTCCGTCAAGGTTGAGGCAATGAAATTGTTGAATCATTTAATTTTTTAGTTGATTCATTATAATAAAACATATAATTATCTATAGCACTGCCATTTTTTATATGTATTATACGCATATGTTAAGGAACCGCTGATTAAATCGCTTCACAACGCTCTCAGTGACGGATTTTCGAGCGTTGGAAGCGATGCCTACGGCTTTAATCAGTGCTTCCTTAAATCTAAAGCTAAATATAATTCTGTACCGGTCATTTTCATTCTTCCATTAATGTATTTATGATTATTTGAGTATAATTACTTCTATATACAAAGCATATAGACATACTATCAGATTTATATATATCAGAAACATCTGAATCTATGTCATTTCCGTTGGACAAAATTGTTTGTACATCTTTTTTTGTTGATTGATTTGTTATACCATTTTTTTCAAAATATATAAGACCAACTGTTGTTAAGTAATCTGTATCCGGGTTATAATTTTTCTTGGATTCTGAAAGCATATTTCCAACATATTCTCCATTATAATATAATTCAACACTATCAGAGTAAACATCGTTTTCATCTGCATAGATTATCTTTGTTTCAAAAGCTTCATTTATATTCGAAAGCTTACAGGGTACAGATATGTCTATTCCCTTACACGAAATGGTCTTAAACTCTTCCAAATCCCATTCTGTTATAGCATAATCTGTTTCGTTAATAACTTTTATTTCTTCAGCTGTGCCGATTTCTGTAACGCTATCCTTAGCCTGTTGCTGTGTTTCAGCATCACTTAACGTAGTTTCAGACACAATAATCTGCGGCACATCACCGCCTGCCTCCCCGACAGCTTCTGTTTCTCCGCTGCAGGCTGCTGCACATGACATCATTGTCATTGCCGCAAGCAATGCAAAGGTTTGTTTTAGTTTACATTTGTTCATTAATTACAGTCCTCCTAAAAATGTA
>JAFUOZ010000092.1 GCA_017481565.1 Oscillospiraceae bacterium
CGTGTAAAAGCATATGACGGGCACCACCGTAAAGCCTTACCCTTACGTTTTTACAGCCCGCTTTTTTAAGTCTGCGATAAAGTCGCGCAACGCCCTTGCCGCATTCTCCTACTCCGTCCTTATTGCCGCTCATCATGAGAAGCGGAAGGTTTCTGGGTATGCTGTATGCCCAGTCCGGAGCGGATATCACATCAAGAAGCGTGATTATATCGTTGTATGCTCTTGCTGTATAATCAAAAGCATGACGTCCCACAATATCCTGCACCTTTTTATCCCGCGTAAGCCAGTCCCAGCCAAAGCTCATCCTGCCCATTTTAGAACAGAACAGACCGCTGCCGATTTTCAGAATAAAGGGCAGATGGTATCTTCCGCCCTCGTAAAGGCAAAGAAGCTTTGTAAAAAGCACAAGCGCCTTACGGTTATCAAAACCGTCGCTTGTTCCCACAAGAACACAGGCTGCAAGGTCATCGCCATACCAGGTAAGGTATTCCCTTGCGGCAAAGCTGCCCATGCTGTGCCCTACAAGAACCACAGGTAAGCCGGGAAACTTCCGGCAGACAATATCCGTAAGCTTCTTCATATCACGTACAACACAGCGCCAACCGTTTTTCGGAGCAAAGAAGCCTACATCGTCATAATTACGGGTGGATCTGCCGTGACCGAGGAAATCATTTGCACAGACAATAAAGCCGTGCGCGGAAAAATATTCCATCATGTGAAGATATAAAAGGGAGTTTTCGCACATTCCGTGAGCCAGCTGGACAATACCTTTCGGCTTTCCGTCAGGAACAGTCACATTGAACGCGATATTATTCACTCCGTTGGAGCTTTTGTAATGCCCTGAATATCTTTTCATCACGCACCGCCTTTTCTTTACTTTTCATAGTATACCACAAAATTATAGAAAATAAAAGTGGTATAATAAAAAAAGTCCGGGATAACTTCCCGGACTTTTTTACTCAATTCAAAAACTCATTCAGCATCCCCTTAAGCTCATTGCAGAACGCCTCAGAGTCATCATACTGGGGAGAATGACCGCAGCCGTCTATCAACGCAAGCTTCTTTTCGGGAGCAGTTATAGCTTCGCAGTAATCCCTCGCATACTTTACAGGTGTTGTCCAGTCCTGTGCGCCTGTGATAAATCCAACGGGAACTTCGTATTCCATGCCGAATTTCCTTACATCAACAGTCATAAGACCGTCGAACAGCTGCTGATTCAGCTTAAGAAAACCTTCCATATCTCCCATAGGCTTAAACATCCAGCGTACATCATCATAGTTCATGTAAGGCGACGACAGCCCTATCCAGATAGTGTTGGCAGATTTGTCAGCCTTGTGGTAAGGCGTGGTGTGTTTTCTCAGCTCCAGCATATTCACAAGAGACTTGTCGCTTATGTATTTATTATAGGCTTCAACCATCTTCGCTGTGTCATCACCATTTGCGGTTGCTTTTGATAAAGCGTCCTCATAGCTGTGCGTTTCCGCTTCCATTGAAACAAACTGACCAACGCCCACAAATGCCGAAACCTTTTCAGGATAGGTAAGAGCATACTTGCTGCCGATTACCGAGCCGCAGGAATGTCCCACGATTATGACCTTTTCCTTGCCGAAACGCTGGCAGGCATAGTCAACAAGCTCATTAAGGTCTGTCTGCAGCTGTTCAAAGGATGCCGTTTTGTTTTCAGGGTCGTTCTTTTCATTGCGGAAATATGTTCTGCCGCAGCCGCGCTGATCCCAGTTTATAACAGTGTAGTCTGATAAAAGGTTTTTCTGAAAATAATAATTCACATACCCCTCAGGACCTGCAGGGCCTCCGTGAAGCCATATAAGCACGGGATTATCCTTATTTTCACCCCGGATAAGAAGGTACTGTTCCTGTCCCCCAAGGTTTACATAAACGCCCTCATCAACACCATTTTCAGTTGTTATATGATTGGAGAAATATGTTGCCGCCCTTGCGCCCTCCACAATGATAAAGGTAAGCAATACAAGAGCCGCAATCACTATCAGAATCCATTTTATAATCATTTTTAATCTCTTTCCCCTTGTCAATTTACATTCCCCTCACTTTCTGCGCAAACGACTTGACCTTTGCAATATCATCAGGATTTTTATTTTTCAGCATATCTACAACCGAAAGACAGGGTGCATTTTCCGCACCTGTCAGCCTGTGCATTTTCGCAAAGCATTTCTTGTCGTTTCCGCCGCCGCTGGATACGAAGAAGGCGAGCTTTTTACCACCGAGATTGTTACCACTGATAAAGGTCTTTAAGGGCGGTGCCATTGTCCACGCCCAGAGAGGTGTGCCGAGAATAACCGTATCATAGTCATCGGCATTAAAAGAGTACGGCTTCAACGACGGCTCAATGCCTAAGGTTGCGTCCTTGCCCCCAGCAAAGAATTTCTTGTTATCCGTGGGATATGGGGTTACAGGCTCAAGGCGGAGCAGATCTGCGCCAAGCTCCTTTGCAAGAAGCTTTGCAGTGTAGTCGGTGTTGCCTTCAAGGGAATAGTAGATAATTATAGCTTTCATAACTTCTCCTTTATAATACGGGTGACTTGTTCCAGCTTTCCTCCGAAATCAGATATTCATAATCTGTGCCGCTGTTTTCTGCGATAAGCATATACATTCTGTCTGTTTCTCCTGCCGTCTGGCTGTCACAACAGTAGAAATACATCATATTCTTCATTATATAAAGAAATTCGTGGCTGTATTTCTCTTTCAGCTTTTCAGGGTTGCTTATATCATCGTCGGGACAGACAGGAGTACAGAATTCCTGCATAGCTCCTTTTTCCCTGATTTCTGTAACGGATAATGGTGTGCCGTTTTCGTCAATCCAGTACTGGTTATTTGTAATATCCAGCATTATCCACTTATTGTATGTGGTATCCCATACCTCGTTTACAACGTGGCAATCATTGTCATATGATGAATATGGATTTATCCAGACTTTTCGGGAATATATCCCCAGAGAGAGAAGCATCTCGTTCAGTATCTGCGCCTTCAGGCGGCAGTTTATTCCCTGTGACGGGTTATCAAGGCTGTATTCCAGCAGGGGCAGAGCTTTAAACTCTACATTTCCGCCGAAATTGCTTTCGTGGGTGAGTCTGGGAGCATATTCATCCATAAGTCTCAGAGCTTTCTGAAACTCGCTTCCCTCTCCCGCTGTTTCAAGAATACCGTACTGTTCCAGAAGTGTCGGATATTCCGTATTCTCAAAATCATATACTATCTCGTAGTCCTCGCCCTCAGCATACTCCATTGTGTTGAGGAGTATACCCGATTCCATTATATATATTTCTTCCTTGGTCTGAAGATAGCTGTTGTAGGTGAACATATAGTATATATTTATACCGATACTGATAGCCAGAAGAACAGCAAGCAGTATTACGCCTGTTATTTTCAGAGCTTTTATTTTCATAATC
>JAFUOZ010000093.1 GCA_017481565.1 Oscillospiraceae bacterium
CAGATTTCCCACAACAGCACACAGGTCTGCACTTTTTATATTTGTATTATGAGGAAATTCTATATTTGCATTGACAGTTATCCCTTCCTTTTTTGCGGCGGCAAGCTTGCTGTTTATCAGATAATCCACAGACTCATCGCCTGTCCATACGGAAGAGGTCATTTCGCTTACAGGCTTGTAAAGCTCATCAATATACAGAACAGCCTTTTCGTAATTCTTATTTCTTATACAGCTTCTGATTATACCCAGATGATTATGCATATCATGAAAAAGCCGTGCATTTTCGCTGTAGCTTTTATTCAGTATATTATATTCTCTTTCAAGCAGCTCAGCCTGTTCAAGCTTCATATCCGCAACAGCCTTTTCGCTTTCATGCTGATGCCTGAGCTTTGACACCATTATCAGCGCAAGAAGTACCATTATAAGTATCAGCCATGAAAATATCTCATCGCTACCCTTATAAGTCTCCGAAAATTCATTTATGCCTGTTATGGCAAAAAAGCCTGCAAATACTGCGGCATAAAGAACACGGTTTCCCGGCAGTCTGTTTTTTATCAGAGAATATATTCCTGCGGACAATACCGCAGCGGTAACTGTCCATATTGCCGCCTGTCTGCCTGCCATACCCGTTTCCGTAAATAATGCGGTAAGAATAAATATCCATGCTCCGCAGCCCAGCTCATATATAAAGGAAAACAGCATTGCGGCTCTGCGCTCCGTATTTATAAGCTTATCTGCGATAACCGATATTACCGCAGCATTAACGGCAATATCAATGACCGTATCCATATCCGTACAGGCTGTAAGCACCGATACTGCCAAGACAGCAACAGCAGCAAGCAACCATTTTCCGATTCCTGAATTATACACTGACTTGTTTTCGGATACAGCTAAAAATACAATACAAAGGCATATTCTCAGAAAGCACGAGAAAGCTTCGGATATGATAAAAACCGTTTCCGTCATATAACAGACCCCCAGAATTCATTTATCCTTTCCTTTACTGCCTGTAAATTTGAGCGGCTCACAGGAAGAGAAATGCCGTTTTTCATTATCGCCATACTGTTTTTTATCTGCATCACATGAATGATATTGACGATACAGCCGCGGTCAATGAAGATAAAATCCTCCGAATCAAGCTCATCAAAAACTTCCTTAAGGCTTTTTCTTATCCTGCTTTCGCCCTCTGCGGTATTGATGACCGAATTTTTTCCGTCACGGGTAATGTACATGATATCCTTGTAAAGTATTCTTTCAAACCGTCCCTTTACCTGAATGGTATAGCACTTATCCTCTTCAAGACGTATAAGGGAAAGCACGTCCTTAAGGGCAGCGGGCAGCCGCTCCCCTATCTGATTTTTCGGTATATACCTGAAAACAGACAGTTCAAAAGCGTCAATGGCATATTCCACATGAGATGTAATGAATATTATCTTTATTTCGCTTAAGGTCTCTCTTATGAGCTTTGCAGCTTCCATTCCCGTTATATTCGGCATTTCGATATCAAGCAGGATAAGGTCATAAAAAAAACCATCCTCCTTTATATCGTATATAAGATTTTCACTGCTTGTATAGGTTGTTATCTCACCTGTACAGCCATGCTCCTTAAGTGCTTTTTCAACTATCTCCGAATGATTTTTCACCATACGGGCATCATCGTCGCATACAGCTATGCGTATCATTATGTCGTCCTCCTGTCAATACATAATACAATATAATAACCTGTCTGTGTTTCGGCAGACAGGTTATATAATTATACAGATCTCTTTTTCTTCTGTGCCTTATCCTTATACATAAGCTTATCTGCTTTCTTGATAAGCTCCTCAACATCAAGGCTTTCGCCCGTTTCGGTAACATATATACCCAAGCTTACAGATACCTTATAAGGCTTTTCTGAACCTGTGTTGTAATTATTCAGATATTCACCCAGCTTTGTGCGGATATCCGCTTCATCAGCCTGCCCCTTGATAACAGCAAGCATTTCATCTCCGCCGAAACGCATACATATTGCATCATCGGGACAGCAATGCTTCAAAGCTGCCGCTGTAACATGGATAGCATTATCTCCCTCACCGTGACCGTAAACATCATTTATCTGCTTAAGGCCGTCAAGATCGGCAAGGATAACCGAAAGCTGTTCATTTTCAGAAAGACCCTTTACAAGCTTGCGATATTTCTTGGCAAAACCGCTTCTGTTGTAAAGACCCGTAAGAGCATCGGAAATATACATTTCCTCGATCTGTCCCGTAAGATACTGCTGATATCTCATATTGCGGAAACCGCCCAATGCATTATTCAGCGCACTTACAGTCTGGGGTATCTTACAGAAATTTGCAATGCCGTCCTTGTGATAATGGAAGCAAGCATATCCCAGGGGTATATTCAGGAAATTCAGAGGCATGAAAATAATAGTACAGCTTTGTTCAAGTCTCCTTTTAAGATCAGGAAGTATCTGCTTTTTGGTCATACTCTTTGGTATAAACGGCGGAGGTGAATCCGAATCATACAGCACTATCATC
>JAFUOZ010000094.1 GCA_017481565.1 Oscillospiraceae bacterium
AAGTTCCTTTGCAGACATTTCCATTATCATTTTGCCCTGACGGATAATTCCGTAATGGGTTGCGATTTTTTCAAGTTCACCTAAAATGTGTGATGAAATGAGAACGGTACAGCCGTAGTTCTTTGTGATGTCAACAAGGATTTCACGCATAATTCTCATACCGTCCGTATCAAGTCCGTTTATAGGCTCGTCCAGAATCAACAGTGCAGGCTCGCCTAAAAGCGCCATAGCAATTCCTATTCGCTGTTTCATACCGAGGGAACATTTCTTGAATTTAAGCTGTGAATGTTCCTCCATACGCACGATTTTCAGTACACGTTCTATTTCTTCAGCACGGTTTACAATGCCTAAGTTTATCGCCTGCATCATAAGGTTGTCCCATACGCTTGAGTTAGGAAAACAGCCTGCATTTTCAATAAGTGCACCTATTCTTACACGTACACCTGCATCAGTATATTCCCTGCCGAACAGCTTTATTTCACCCTTGTCGGGAACAAGGTGACCACAAATAAGCTTTTCAGTCGTTGACTTGCCTGAACCGTTCTCACCGATAAATCCGTAAATTGCTCCCACAGGAACGGTCATACACAGATTGTCAACGGCATACATTCCCCGAAAGCTTTTTGAAAGATTTCTGATTTCAACAGCGTTCATTTGTTACTCTCCTTTGCATACAAGTTTTTCATTTTATTGAATTATATAAATGTGATGTTTGGGAGTTGTTTGAGAAATGTTTAAGTTTTGTTAAAGATACAGAATCTTATCACAAATCACAAAAGCAGGGTCATCTGATGCTTGCGAAAAATGCTTAAATACGTTATTTCAGTTCTGCCGCACAAAAAAGTGATATAAAAAACACATATATCCGAAAAATCTCCACTTTATTCAGCATATCTATAAAAAAGTAATTGACAAAATAATTTTTTTGTGCTAAAATATAAATAATAATTATGCACATCAGGAGGCCGTTTTTATGAAATTTACCAAAAAACACCTTTCTGCCGTAATAGCAGCTACGATATGTACTTCTGTTTTCTGTACATCACCTGCATTTGCGGAAACAGAAGAAACAGAAACATATGGAACAGCAGTTGAAGTTGAAGAAGAAGGATATATCCTTCCACGATATCCCGAAGGATATCATGTTCATCAGGGCGAGGCTGTTCCCACTATAGATGAAGAGCTTCTCGGAGCTTCATCAACAGAAAGCTACCATTCTATTTATTATGATCGCCTTATGGGAGATTACAGTCCCCTTACAGACAGTCAGAAAGCAGCTGTAGAAGCCAAGGCTGACGAGATAATAGCAGGCATGGATCCTGACTGGAATGATATCCAGAAGGTAATATATCTTAATGATTATATCACTACGCATATGGCATATGATAACGGACTTTCCGACCGTGATCTTTACAGCGGAATAGTTCTGGGCAGCGGCGTATGCGAAGGATATGCAAAAACCTTCT
Organism: Oscillospiraceae bacterium; assembly: GCA_017481565.1. Classification (GTDB taxonomy): domain Bacteria; phylum Bacillota; class Clostridia; order Oscillospirales; family Ruminococcaceae; genus RGIG4694. The sequence continues at coordinate 1,467 of JAFUOZ010000094.1, forward strand.
GGTATCTTGCCTATAAGGCAGGCATCAACAGCAGACTTATAACAAGCTTTGAGCTTAATCATCAGTGGAATCTGGTAGAGATAAACGGAAGCTGGTATCATATTGACACCACATGGAATGACCCTATGTCAATGTCATATGAAGATGTTCCGGGACGAGCTTATCATAAGTATTTTCTTGTAAGTGATTCAATGATGAGAACCTCAGACTATGGTCATGACGCAACCGACTGGATATTCTATGAAGAGGGCGGTGCTTCCGCTTCGGGATATGCCACATCAACACTTTATAACAGCGGCATTTTCTGGTCCGATATAAAAATACCTATTCCCATCTGCGGCGATTATTTCATTCAGGCAGAAAATAAATGGGGCAGCAGCGCCATATATAAAATTAATACTTCTACCCTTTCAAAAAGTACGCTTCTGGATATGTCCGATGAGATCTGGTATGTAGTCGGAAATCCGTATAGCTATTGGACAAATACCTTTATAGGCGTAGGCGCATATAACGGAAGGATATATTATAACAACAGCACTGCTCTTAAAAGCTGCAATATAAACGGAACCGATATAACTACGGAATATGAGCTTGACTCGGCAATGCTCAGTCAGTATAATATCTACGGTATGCTTGCGGAAAACGGAATTATCAAGCTCACTCTTGCAAATGATCCCAATTATTTAAATCAGGGAATCACTTACTCTGTAAAATTAACCACAGACTTTGATGTTCCGCCTGCTCCCACAGCAGAAATAAGTGTCGGTACATCAAAACATACAATCAGCTGGAACAGTGTGGCATATGCCGATAAATATGCAATATACCGTTCCGACAGTACAATAGGTGCAAAGCGTCTTATCGGAACAACATCTTCAACAAACTTTACCGATACCGATATTGACAACTCTGAAACCTATAACTACTATGTTGCAGGCTATAACAGCACAGACAATGTACACGGAGAATATTCTGCCGCTGCTTCCAATGAAATAAAGAAAGCTTCCGTAGTGACTGCTCCCACAGGAAAAAGCCTTACATACTCAGGCTATGCAATGACTCTTATAAATGCAGGTACAGCCTCAAACGGTACTCTTATGTACAGCCTTGACGGAATAAACTATTCATCATCTCTCCCCAAAGGCACAGAAGTAAAAAAATATACTATTTATTATTATGTAATGGGAAACAGCGGATATGCCGATTCCGATATTCAGACCATTACAGCAGAGATCAACGAAAAGATATTGAAATCCGTTGTATTCGATGAATCTGCAGGTACTGTCAGAGCGACATACACTATAGGCAGCAAGACTATAGTCGAAATCATTTATCCCCAATATACCAAAAAGGAACTCGTTGAAAAAATGAGTATATCAGAATGTTCGGAATTTGTAAATTATGTTATTTCCGAAGGAACAGACCCTCTCATTCTTACTGAAGGACAGCTATATGCAATAGAAAAGGTCCTTGCCGACGATTATTCCTGATTATCTCCCATATGAACTAAAAAACTCTCTCTGCGGATATATTTGCAGAGAGAGTTTTTTATTGATACAGATCTATTTTCTGAATTCCTCTGATAATCTTGAAATCAGTTCCCTGTCCGACTCGTTCTTGATCTGCTTTGTGACCCTCATATAGAAGTTGTTGCTTGTATCCCATAATACAGGAACAAAGCCATAGTCATTAAGCCTGTTAAGTACGATCTCAAGACATTCGGTGCTTTCGGTATGAACCGCACCCGGTTCAAAATTACTCTTGGGATAGATAGACGTTGTTTCGCCCACAAAAACAGGTATTCCCTTATCAGTAAAGGCTTTCTTAAGAAGCTCGCACTGAGAATCAATATAATCGAGCCATTCCTTGCCGCCTACCTTATTGCTCCAGTACATGGCATTATCCACATAATGCACCGACACCATAAGCCTGTTTTCAACAGTATCCTCGGGAACGATAAATTCCGCAGATGATGTAAGATCAATATTTGTCCAGTAGCCCGATACGATAAGCACACGCTCTCCGTTATTTCCGCCTGTTTTGCGTACAGCGTCAACAAAGGTCTGATTAAGGGTATTTGCCATTTTAAAGCCGTCCTCACGGCTGGGATCAACAAGCTTTCCGCTGTCATCAAAGCTGCTGCCGCCCAGATATTCATTGAAGCCCTCAAATACAAGAGTATAGGGATAATCCCTGAATTCCTCCGCTATCTGTGTCCACAGATCAGTGAATATTTTTTCACATTCTTCAAGAGAATTTCTTCTGATAATGAATTCATCGAAATGATGGATATTGATAACACAGTAAAGACCTGCATTCTGTGAATAATCCACTATCTCACGTACCCTTGCCATATATTCCGGGGATATTGTATATTTTCCGTCATCTTCCATCATGTTTCCCCAGAAAACAGGAACACGGACAGTATCAAAGCCTGCTGCTTTTATTCCGTCGATTATTTCCTGAGTTGTAACGGTCGCTCCCCACTGTACCTCATAATCGGTGGGAGTATTGCTGCCGCATTTGGGTATCCATGTATACTCAACGGTCTCACAGCCGTTTGAATTATATGCTTCCATGGTATTTCCCAGATTAAGACCGATACCCATTTCATCTGCCATTTCAGTCGCTGTTATGTATCCTTCGTCAGCCTTTGGTGCAGCCGAGCAGCCTGCCGATAATGTCATTACCGCCGACATTACCAATGATAATATCTTCTTTTTCATATTACCTGTCCTTTCAGAAATATTTAGATAAGCTATACTTTTTTTATTATATAGAATTATCCTTATATACACTAATCATATATTGCGGTTTTTATGTCAATAATTGCTCTTTTCACTTGATTTCACCTTAGATACATGGTATAATCATAATAATACAGCAATTCTTGAAAAGGAGTAATTCCCATGTCTGCAAATCAGAATTACGAGCCTGAAAATATTGTATTTTACCATACACCATGCTTTCTGATATATGACAGTCCCGAAGTAAAGGAATATCCTCTTCATTGGCATAATGCCTTTGAAATTATCATGCCAACGGAAAATATATTTCCCGTTATATGCGGCGGAAAGGAGTATATTCTCAGGGAAAATGAGCTTCTGATAATTCCCCCTGCGGAGCTTCATACCCTTAAGGCACAGCATGGACGGAGGATAATAATGCTTTGCGATAATGAAATGCTTAAGGATAATCCCGCATTGAATGAGATAAATATGCTTTTTTCCGAGCCTGTTTTAATAGACAGCAGCTGTGACAGCATATTTATTTCGGAACTGAACGGGATAATTGATTCCATGCTGAATATATATAATGCTTCTCCGCCCTTATGTGAGACGATTTTATTCAATCATCTGATAACCCTTTTCATAAAGATCGCAGGATATAAAAAAAGTTCCGACAGAAGTAACGAAAATTCCAAAAACGATAAGCTTACTCTGATAAAAAAATACATAGACAGCCGATATACCGAGCCTGTCACCCTTGATGAGCTTGCAGATGCAATAGGCTACAGCAAATATCATCTTTCCAGAATTTTAAGCAGCAGCGGCGTTTCCTTTGCGGATATACTGAATGAACGGCGTATCAGGGCAGCGGAAACCATGCTCCACGATAAAAACTGTCCTATAACCCGTATTGCACTTGATTCGGGATTTACAAGCATAACCACCTTCAACCGCATTTTCAGACGGATAAAGGGCTGTACTCCCACACGCTTCCGCCAGCTTTATAATGAAAATAATCTGTAAAAAACTCCGCCAAAGCTGACGGAGTTTTTTTAAGGAGTGTAGTTATTCAAAGTCGGGAAGCTCATCTCTTGTGATAACAGCTTCGCTTTCATATACTTTTTTCATCATATCAAAGGATGTATATGCATCGGAAAGCTTTGTAGTTCCGTTCTGTACGATAAAGTCCCAGTTCCATACAGCAAACCACAGCCAGTATGCATTGTCTCTTACAATAAGCTCAGGATCGGGCATGACCGCACATTCGCTCATTGCAATAAGCTTTCCGCTGTCCGTCCATTCAGACATTTCAGCAAGCACAGATGGACTTACGCTGTAATCATGAGCATTGCCGTAAATATCCATAGCCGCAATATCGCAGTATTCATCGCCGGGATACCAGTCCGCACTCTGAGCATTCCATATCCAGATAAGATTATCAAGCTCGTGATAATCGGTCATTCTTTCATACATAAGCTTCCAGAGCCATTTATAAGCGTCCGCTCCCGAGGCTCCCCACCAGAACCAGCCGCCGCTTGCTTCATGCATGGGCCGCCACATTACCGTAACGTTCTCGTCCTCCATGCGCTGCATGAGAGCGGATATATTATCAATATCCTCGATTATCTTAAGTGCTTCAATGCTGATCTTACCGCTTTCATGTAATTTACGTACAGACTCAATGTCCATTTTTGCAATATCCTGATCTGTAACAGCATCTGCAAGTGAAAAGCCTGTTTTTTCCGTGTAGAATTCGCATCTGTCATGAGGAGCGTACCAGTGCCAGTCAAAAACCACCAGCCCCCCGTCCTTGCTCCATTCAATAGCAAGATCAACGTCCTTTGCCTTAGGATTTCCCTTGCAGAAGCTCATGGAATCATATATAAAATCAAAGGTCCTCAGTGCAGGATATTTTCCTGTACCCAGATATAAAGCGTCTGTTTCTGTGTTTGTACCGTAGTTTGTACACTGTCCCGCAAGGATCCTCTTTCCGTATATTGCCTTAAGATACTGATAAATATTCTGAGTTTTCACATTTGCATCGGGATTACAGAGAGTATCATCTATATCCTCATATATTTCATCGCTGATAGGATCTCCGTTCTCGATCTTTATCGAATCCAGAGAAAACCAGCTCCAGCCTGCACCGAGAGTTATCTTGTTTGTACCCTTTTCGAGAAAGATACCGTCAGCAGTGACCTCTGCCCAGTCGCCTTCCTCGGAGTAAATATCCATAGCTTTGTTTCCGTTGAAATAAAGGGGATTTTCCTTGTGACCGCCTGCCGTATGTCTTACAGTCACCTTATAAAACTGACTTGACGGAATATCAACGGTCATAACAAAGCCGTTGTTATCGGTAATATCAATATATCCCTCTCCCGAAAAGCCTGCCTTGTCTGCCTTTACGGAAATACCCGATGCTGCCTCTGCATTCTCTGCTTCCAGCAGGCAGCTGAATTCTGATTTTTCAAGTCCGCTGAATGAAAGCTTATCAAAGGTATAGCTGTCAGCCTTGATAATATCCGATTTTACGGTTTCGGTATCCTTTTTGCTTTCCGCTGTCTGAACAGCTGTTCCCTCTGTATTTCCGCATGAACATAATGATGTGATTGTAAGTACTGCCGCAATGGCTGCCGATATTTTCTTTTTCATAATAACACCGCTCCTTATTCCTTATCCTTGAATAACATTCTGCAGAAATTGTACAGATGAGGCTTTACAGTTGTATGATCATGACCTGTGCTGTTCATCTGATGCCACAGATGATCTGTACCGTTTGCAAGCATAACGCTGCAATAAGTACCCGGAAATTCTCCCACTACACCGTCACTCTTTGATGAGCTTATCATAAGCAGATACGGCTCATTTTCAGAAAAGATCATTTCGCTTTCTGTCATCTGACCCGGGTGAGCGCCCGAACCGGGAACGGGTGTAAGTCCGGGGGCAGGTGCGGCAGCTCCGATATATCCGAACAGCTCAGGGTGCTGAAAGCCTATGAAAAGAGATTCCCTTGCGCCCATTGAAAAACCGGTGATCGCTGTATTTTCCCTGCCCTTTGCAACTGAAAAATTGCTTTCGATAAAGGGCATAAGATCTGTTGTAAGATCGTTTATGAAATTATCGTAGCAAAGAGAATTAATAAGATTCATTCCCGTGCAGTATGCAAGCTCCTTGCTGCAGAAAATATATGGTGCAACGATTATCATTTCCTCTGCCTCGCCGCTTGCATAAAGATTTGAAAGCATTGTGCTGAGTCCCACTACCTCTCTTGCCATCCAGTCCTCGTTGTCATAATACCCGTGGAGGATATAAAGCACCGGATATTCCTTATCCTCAGAATAGTCGGGAGGTAGAAGTACATTTACATAAGTATCTCTTTCCGCTGTGGTCGAATAATATTTATATTTATTGAATTCGGCATATACAGTGCCCTCATTCTTAACGAATATTTCCTCAGGTGCAAGCTCGGTGATAAGATCTCCGTATTTTTCCATGTAAGGTACCTCCTCTTTTTCGGGTTCGGTCACTTCTTCCGAAATCGTTGTTTCTTCTGTGACAGTTGTTTCCGATATTGATGTATCGGATATTGTACTTTCCTGTGTGACAGCCTCCGAAGTGTCATTTTCCGATGTACAGCCTGTAAGCATCATAAGCGAAAAGACAGCCGAAAGCATAAGTGCGGACATTTTTGCGGATCTCATAGCAATATCCTCCCGATATTTTTTCTATTAAAATAATAGCACTGTTTATCCGTTCAGTCAATTGGATATTCTGAATGTGGTTTTGTTTTTTGAATACCGTATAAATTCAAAAAGCTTATAATTTTCGGATATATTTACGTATATTCTGATTATTATACGATGAAAAATGTTAAAAACACTAACATTGAATTTTTCAAAAAATCCCTGTATACTGAATACAAACGATCAAATGTGACCGCTATAAAGGAGTACGGCTATGAAAATAAATCAGAATATATATCCATATAATACAGAGGTGCGAAAGCTCCCCATACATCTGACAGGTATCGGAGGAAGTGAATATCAGTACCATGTTGTAAGAGCAGAGGGCTATCACTGGCATCAGATCTTATTCAGCGCATCAGGCAGCGGCTTTTTAAAATATGACAATATCACAAAGCCTGTAGAGGAGGGAGACTTTTTCTTTCTCCCTGCCGGCTATCCCCATGAATATTATTCGGAAAAACCCGAATGGGAGGTACGCTGGGTAGCCTTTGACGGTTATGCAAGCGCCCATATTTTAAGCCGTTTCAGTATGACAGTGCCTGTTATCGTCAGATCACGGGAAAACTCTGCACTTGAAAAAATATATAATAAGATGTTTACCGCCCAGAAAACAGACCGTGCATACGGAGATTATTCCTGTTCAGGACTTATTTATGAATATATAATAGAGTTCCATCGTCTTATGGATACAAAGCTTAATAAGCTCAGGACCGAGCGCAGTAAAATACTTGAGCCTGTGCTTGATTATATAGATGAAAATTATCGTACCGATTTTCCTCTTACCGTACTTGCTGAGCTTGCTGGGATAACCCCCCAGCACCTTTGCCGTGTTTTCAAGGAAGCTATGAATATGCGTCCGATAGAATATCTTACTCATCGTAGATTACAGGAGGCAAAGCGTCTGCTGCAGCAAAGCGAGCTTTCCGTAGCGGAAGCAGCTGTTCAGTCAGGCTTTCCCGATGCAGGATATTTCAGCACCGTTTTCAAAAAAAAAGAAGGCATGACTCCCTTAGAATATAAAAAAAGTACTGGTTCATTATAAATCACACTTTTGCAGTATAGCAATTATCATAATTTTTTTGTGTATATTCACATAATTATATAAAAAACAACTACAAGTTCATATCAGGTTAATTATTTTGTTGTATTATATCAAATAGCAGAATATGTAAGTAATCGGAGGGAATATCAATGAGTAAAAGAAAAGTCATCGGACTGATCGTGCCGCATCCCGAATCTATTTATGCTCAGAGAATACTTGACGGTATGTGCGATCAATGTCAGAAATATGGTTATAATCTGGCAGTTTTTTCTCCGCTTGTTCAGATATGTAATTATTTTACAGAATATCTTGAAGGCGAGCTGAATATTTTCGAGCTGATAAATTTTGATCGTCTTGACGGTGTTGTTGTTGCATCTATTCCTCTTACCGAGGACCGTATCCAGTATGTTTTCGATAATGTACTTGAACAGATACAGCAGAAATGTACCAAGCCTGTTATTTCTCTTGATCTGCCCTTCGGCGATTATGATACCGTATATACAGATGACAGCTCTTCCTTTACGGAAATAACCGAGCATATTCTCGATGTACATAAAACCGAAAATATTTATTTCCTTACCGGAATGAAGGATTATCCTATTTCAAATCTGCGTCTCAGCGGATATACCAAGGCACTTACCCAGAGAGGGATCACCGTTAATGAGGATAATATCTTCTATGGTGATTTCTGGTATACCAGCGGTCATGCACTTGCAGATAAGATCGCTTCAGGTGAAGTACAGAAACCCGACGCTGTTATCTGTGCCAGCGACCACATGGCAATAGGTCTTACAAACCGTCTTATTGAACATGGTATAAAAGTACCTGAGGATATTATAGTAACAGGCTATGACGCAACTCAGGAAGCAGTTATAAATCATACAACAATAACTTCATACATACCTAAGATAAACGAAATGGCAGCAGAGGCTGTCAACAAGCTTCGTACCCTTATCGAGCCTGATGAAAAGATACTCCCTATAACAAAGGCAGAGGGACATCTGTGCATAGGCAGCAGCTGCGGCTGCAAGGAGGATATGGCATATATAAAGGATCGTCTGAATGCCTCGCTTTTCAATGTAAATCTGGATTATAACAGACCTGATATCGATGAATATATTGATATAGGCAGACTGATGGAAAGCTATGCTCTTGAAAATTATATGGGAGCGGATAATATACATGACTGCTTAAGAAGAATATTTGAATCCTCTTATCTTCTCCGTCCTTACGGCGAGTTTTTCCTTTGTCTCAATGAGCACTGGCAGGATACTGATATTAAGCTGACCAAAGGCTATGAGGACCGTATAAAAACTGTTATTCTTGCAAAGCCGACCTCCTCATCTGAGTATTATAACGATATTTTCTATGATAATAATACAAACATATTTTTTGACAAGGAAGTTATGCTTCCCGAATTGTTTGATGATGAAAGACCGCCTTCTGTTTTTTACTTTGCACCTGTTCATTTCAAGGAGCTTTCCCTTGGATATGCTGTGCTGAGAAATGAGCTTACTCAGAAAAAGAAAATAAATATCGTATTCCGCAACTGGCTGAGAAATGTCAATAATGCTCTTGAAATGATACGTATCAACAATAAGCTTAAAACATATTCTCTCCGTGATACTCTCACAGGTCTTTATAACCGAAGAGGTATGGATATTAATGTAAGAAAACTTTACGGCGGTTCGGACGATTCCGATCATTATCTTGTATTTGTTATAGATATGGACGGTCTGAAGATCATAAACGATACTTATGGTCACTCGGCAGGTGATTATGGTATCAATGCTATCGCATCAACCGTGCAGACCGTATCAAGAAATACAGAAATATGCGTCCGTGCAGGCGGCGATGAATTTTACATTATAGGTATCGGCAGCTACAGCATTGCCGATGCTTATGCCCGTATCCAGAAATTCTATCAGGCACTTGATGAAATAAATCAGACCTCAGGCAAACCCTATGAGATATCTGCAAGTATCGGATTTGCATGTGAACCTGTTCATTCGGGGCTTACCCTTGATGAGATCATCAATCTTGCGGATACAAGAATGTATCAGAATAAGAGTGCGCGAAAGAAAAACCGCAGCTGACCGAATAATAATCCATAAAAAAAGACTGCGATCTCTCCGAAAAGATAGAGACAGCAGTCTTTTTTAGTATAGCAGATATGAAAAGAAAAATTCAAAGGCTTTATTTAAGAAAAATCATCTTATATATTTACATTCAAGAAACTATATGTTATTATATAATAAAAAAGAAGGCCGGAATAATTATGATAGATAAGGAAAAGGAATTTCTCCGTATACAAAATTCGCTTAAAGATAAAATAATATGCACCGACTGCTTTGATACAGATAATATCAGGACTATTGCAGGAGTTGACCTTGCATATTATAATAAAAACGACGAGGAATATGCTGTCTGCTGTATTGTTATTATCGACAGGTCAACACATAAAATCACTGAAACAAAGCATTTCGGCGGAAGGATAGAATGTCCCTATATCCCCGGTTTTCTTGCTTTCCGTGAGCTGCCTCTGATAAGAAAGACCGCTGATTTACTGGAGCAGAAGCCCGATCTTTATATGTTTGACGGAAACGGATATCTTCACCCGAGACACATGGGAATAGCATCTCATGCGTCATTTTATCTTGACGCTCCCACAATAGGCGTTGCCAAAACATATTATCGTGTGGAAAAAGACCTTGATTATACCGAGCCTGATATAGAAGCAGGAAGCTATACGGATATCATTTTAAACGGTCAGGTCTACGGCAGGGCACTCCGTACTCACACGGGAGTACGTCCTGTTTTCGTATCTGTCGGAAATCACATATCACTTGACACAGCTACAAGTCTTACCCTTGAACTGACGGATAAGGAAAGTCATATCCCTGTTCCCACAAGATATGCCGATCTTGAAACTCATATCCAGAGGCGGATAATCACAGAGGAGGACAGTCAATGAAGGATCTTAACATAATAAAAAAGCTGATGAACGATAAAATAACCGAATCCGATCTTAAATACACCGACTGCTACATAAGACCTCAGCTTAGTATCCTTATCCCAACCGCAGATGAGGAGCCTTATGCGGAAAAAATGCCATTCAATTCATATTCTGTTACCATAAGCTTTGACGCAGCCAAGACGGAAAAGCCCGCTCATTATCATGCGGAAATAACCTCCCCCATGACTTTCGAAAAGCATACAAAGGGTAATCATTATTACCGTATTCTTATTGATAAAGAATATTTCGAAAAGCGTTATCTGATGTATTCGGATAATATCCCGATATTTGAAAGCACTCACTTTGAATTTTGCAGTGATATTTTAAAGGCGCTTAATACCTTTGTATTTGAATACAGCAAATCCATGCTCAATTCAGATATAACACTTGACGCTCAATCGGAGATAATCACCCACTGGATGATACGCAGTATTTTCGGTGAAACACTGGATATGCGTTCAGTCTCCTCCGATTATTCGGTTGCAAAGGCTCAGCATTATATGGAACAGCATTATTCAGAGCATATTACTATCACAAAGCTTGCCGCCCTGGGATATATCTCCCCTTCCGCTTTCAACCGACGCTTTAAAAAGGAAACAGGAATAACTCCCATAGAATATCTTATAGAAATCAGAATAAATAATTCAAAGAATATGCTGAAAAGAAAAAGCATACCCATTACCGAAATTGCCCTCAGATGCGGTTTCGGAAGTAATGCGCATTTTTCCTCATGCTTTCAGATGAGAACGGGTCTATCCCCTACAGAATACCGTGAAAGATATTCCGAATAGCATTTTTTTGAAAAATAACAGCAGTATTTTGAAAGCTTATTTTTTACCTTAAGATTATAATATCTATATCGGATAAATCAATGAAAGGATATGATATTATGAACTCTAAGGAATGTTTTAAGCTTGTCAACGAAAATCCTGCCTTCTATCTGGCAACTGCAGAGGGAGATCAGCCGAGAGTAAGGGGAATGCTTCTTTTCCGTGCCGATGAAAACGGCTTTATTTTCCACACCTCCTCTTCAAAGGACGTATTTGCACAGATAAAGGAAAATCCCAAGGCTGAAATGTGCTTTTCCTGCAACGGAACACAGATCCGTGTAACAGGTGTACTGGAGCAGGTACATGACGAAAAGCTTCGTGCAGAGATCTTTGCACATCCTACAAGAAAATTTCTTCAGGCGTGGGTGGATAACGGTATAGATCATCTTCTACAGATATTCGTTATGAAAAAATGTACCGCTGTTACATGGACTATGGAGTCAAACTTTGCTCCCAAGGAAATCATCACACTCTGCGAATAACAAAAACCGCACCGTTTCTCCGAAAAGAAACAGTGCGGTTTTTGTTATTTTAATCTATTCGATTACTTGTTGGAAAGATACTCATTGATAGCCTTGGCAGCATTCTTACCTGCACCCATAGCGGAAATAACAGTAGCAGCACCTGTTACAGCGTCACCGCCTGCATATACGCCTTCACGGGAAGTAAGACCGCTTTCGTCCTTTGTAACGATACAGCCGTGGCTGTTAGTCTCAAGACCCTCTGTTGTATTCTTGATAAGAGGATTGGGTGATGTACCGATAGACATAACAACACAGTCAACATCGAGAACAAACTCGGAATCAGCCTTGACAACAGGCTTTCTTCTGCCTGATGCATCGGGTTCGCCAAGCTCCATCTCAACGCACTTCATGCCGCTTACGAACTTATCCTCACCGCCGATGATCTCAACGGGATTTGTAAGAAGCTTGAAGATAATTCCCTCTTCCTTAGCGTGCTCAACCTCTTCAAGACGAGCAGGAAGCTCTTCTTCGCCGCGGCGGTATACAATGTATACTTCCTCAGCGCCGAGACGCTTAGCGCATCTTGCAGCGTCCATTGCAACGTTACCGCCGCCAACAACTGCAACCTTCTTGTTCTGCTTGATAGGAGTATCGCTGTCCTCCTTGTAAGCCTTCATAAGATTTACACGGGTAAGGAACTCATTAGCGGAATATACGCCCTTAAGGTTTTCACCGGGGATATTCATGAATCTGGGGAGACCTGCACCGGAGCCGATGAAGCAAGCGTCAAAGCCGTTTTCTTCAAAGAGCTCATCAATAGTGATAGTCTTACCGATAACCATATTTGTCTGAACATCAACACCAAGTGCGCTCAGATTGTCGATTTCCTTCTGAACGATGGACTTGGGAAGTCTGAACTCGGGGATACCGTAAACGAGAACACCGCCTGCAAGGTGAAGAGCCTCGTAAACTGTAACAGCATAACCCATTCTTGCAAGGTCGCCTGCACAGGTAAGACCTGCGGGACCTGCACCGATGATAGCAACCTTCTTGCCGTTGGGCTCAGGCTTTACGACCTCACCCTTGAAGTTGGCAATATGATAGTCAGCAGCAAATCTTTCAAGACGGCCGATACCTACAGGCTCGCCCTTGATTCCTCTTACGCACTTGCCCTCACACTGCTTTTCCTGGGGACATACACGTCCGCAGACAGCGGGAAGTGAGCTTGACTTTGAAATGATCTGATAAGCGCCCTCATAATTGCCCTTTGCGATCTCCTGGATAAATGCAGGGATCTCAATGTTTACGGGACATCCGCTTACGCAGGGCATATTCTTACAGTTAAGGCATCTCTGAGCCTCATCTACTGCCATTTCCTCTGTATAGCCGAGAGCAACCTCAAGAAAGTTCTTGTTTCTTACATCAGGCTCCTGTGCGGGCATAGGATTTTTTACAAGTGACATGTTAGGCATCTTACTTTACCTCCTTGTTGAAAAGATTGCATGTTTCCTCGTGCTTATGGCGCTCGAAGGGCTTGTACATTGCGCCTCTGTCCATAGCCTCATCAAAATCGATAAGGTGACCGTCAAAGTCGGGACCGTCAACACATGCAAACTTTGTTTCGCCGCCTACAGTAAGACGGCAGCCGCCGCACATACCTGTACCGTCGATCATAATCGGGTTCATGGAAGCAATAGTCTTGATATTGAATTCCTTTGTAAGCTGACATACGAACTTCATCATGATGAGGGGACCGATTGTGATTACTTCATCATACTGCTCGCCGCTTTCGATAAGCTTTCTGAGAGCATCGGTAACAAGACCCTTTTCACCGTGTGAGCCGTCATCTGTCATCATGACCATCTTTGTGGAGTTAGCCTTGAATTCATCTTCAAGAATAACAAGATCCTTGTTTCTGAAGCCGACGATAGAATGAACCTCACAGCCCATGTTATGAAGCTTCTTTGTGATAGGATATGCGATAGCACAGCCAACACCGCCGCCTACAACGGCAACCTTTTTAAGACCGTCTGTATGTGTGGCAACACCGAGAGGTCCTACGAAATCGTGGATATATTCGCCCTCCATGATATGGTTGAGCTTTTCTGTAGTAGCGCCTACGACCTGGAAAATGATAGTTACGCTGCCCTTTTCTCTGTCATAATCTGCAACTGTGAGAGGGATACGCTCGCCCTCTGCGTCGGTTCTGAGAATAATGAACTGACCGGGCTCAGCCTTCTTCGCAACTGCGGGAGCGTCGATTTCCAGCAGAGTTACGGTAGGATTGAGCTCTTTCCTGCGTAAAATCTTGTACATGACTTTCATGCCCTTTCATAATAAATTTTAGGCACACGGATCATAACAATATGTAAATGTAAGGTTTATCCATATTTACTGTACCGTGTTTCCTCACAAAAAACCGCTTGTAAAAAAGCGGCAATTTTACATTATCGACAACCATATCCGCAAAATGCACTATATCATTCAAACAGCGTCAGATATGTTTGTCTAATTTTATAATACCATATATCCATATATTTTTGAAATATAAAAAAAGCATGACTCATGTATTTTTTGACATATCTCATTAAAAAGCACGAAAAACCGACAATATTTTGAGTTAGCGATAATTTACTCATGCAATATAAAGAATATGCTATATACTTTTTTACATTGTACAAATTGACACAGCCATTATATAATTACATTAATATAACTTTTTAGGTGAATTATGCCTAAAAAGATTAACCAGGTATTAAAAAGAAACAGCGTATTCAACAAACCATTTGGGCATTGCGGAAGTTTTTGTGGATATCACTTGTCAGAATGATACACACTTATTTTTCCGTATTATTTTTTAAGCTGAAATTGTTATATTTTTCACAAATTCGTGTATTTCAATTTGTCTGAAATAACATATTTTTGCGTAAATACACTACTTTTTCAAATAAAAAAGCCGTGGTTTCCGATATGCGTTTCAATCAATTTTTTACAAGAGAGGAAGAAAAATAATGAATAACGAGTTCAATTACACCGTTATCGACGATATTCTCAATGAATATCCGCCGACTGCCGTAATCGCCATTCTTCAGGCAGTTCAGGAGCATTATCACTACCTGCCCAGAGAGGCATTCCCCTACATCGCAAAGAAGCTTAACGTAGGTGAGGCGCGTATCTACAGCGTAGCGACCTTCTATGAGAATTTCTCCCTTGAGCCCAAGGGCAAGTATGTCATCAAGTGCTGTGACGGTACTGCCTGTCATGTAAGAGGCTCTATCCCCATTCTTGAAAAGCTCCGCGAAGAGCTCGGTCTTTCCGAGGACAAGAAGACTACGGACGATCTTCTTTTCACAGTTGAAACAGTATCATGTCTCGGCGCATGCGGACTTGCTCCCGCTATCACCGTAAACGACAAGGTTTACGGCGCAATGACTCCCGATAAGGCTGTTGAGCTTCTCAATACTCTGAAAGCAGAATCAGCTGAAGCTTAAGGCTGTCCAAAACACTCATTGAAAGGAATGTTCTATATGGAGAAGAAAATTCTTGACAGAGCACAGCTGTCCGCTGAAAGAGAAGCGTATGCAAAGTGCTTTGAATTACAGAAGAAAAAGGTTCTTGTCTGCGGCGGTACAGGCTGTGTTGCAGGCGGTTCACTTGAAATTTATGAAGAGATCATCAGACTTGTAAAGGAAAAGGGACTTGTATGCGATGTTGAGCTTTGTGAGGATCCTCACGGCGAAACTGTCGGCGTAAAGAAGAGCGGCTGTCACGGCTTCTGTGAAATGGGTCCCCTTGTTCGTATCGAGCCCTTCGGTTATCTTTACACAAAGGTACAGCTTTCCGACTGTGAAGAGATCGTTGAAAAGACTATCGTAGGCGAGGAGCATATCGAGCGTCTTGCATACAAGATGAACGGCGTTGTTTACAAGGAGCAGGAGGAGATCCCCTTCTACAAGAAGCAGACACGTCTTGTTCTTGAGCACTGCGGTCATATCGATGCCACATCTATCAGAGAATATCTTGCTATCGGCGGATATAAGGCTTTCGAAAAGGCTCTCTTTGATATGAAGTCTGAGGATATCATCAACGAGATCACAGAATCCAACCTGAGAGGAAGAGGCGGCGGCGGCTTCCCCACAGGCAGAAAGTGGGCACAGGTTGCACGTCAGACCTCTCCCACAAAGTATATCGTCTGCAACGGTGACGAAGGTGACCCGGGCGCATTCATGGACAGAAGTATCATGGAGGGCGACCCCCACAGAATGCTGGAAGGTATGATGATCGCAGGTATAGCTACAGGCGCTTCCGAAGGTTATATCTATGTTCGTGCAGAGTATCCTCTTGCGGTTGAAAGACTTAAGACGGCTATTGCACAGGCTACAGAAGCAGGTCTTCTCGGTGAAAATATCTTAGGTACAGGCTTTAGCTTCACAATGCACATCAACAGAGGTGCAGGCGCATTCGTATGCGGCGAGGGTTCAGCTCTTACAGCTTCCATTGAAGGCAAGAGAGGTATGCCCAGAGTAAAGCCTCCCAGAACAGTAGAGCACGGTCTTTTTGACGAGCCTACAGTTCTTAACAACGTTGAGACCTTTGCAAATGTTCCTCTTATCATACTCAACGGCTCACAGTGGTATAAGGGCATCGGTCCCGAAAATTCTCCCGGAACAAAGGCATTTGCTCTTACAGGTAATATTACAAATACAGGTCTTATCGAGGTTCCCATGGGTACAACTCTCCGTGAGGTAATCTTCGAGGTGGGCGGCGGCATGAGAGGCGGCTCCGATTTCAAGGCTGTTCAGATAGGCGGTCCCTCAGGCGGATGTCTTACAGCTGATATGCTCGATCTTCCTCTCGACTTCGATTCACTTAAGAAGGCCGGCGCAATGATCGGTTCGGGCGGTCTGGTAGTTATGGACAGCAGCACCTGCATGGTCGAGGTTGCACGCTTCTTCATGAACTTTACACAGAACGAATCCTGCGGCAAGTGCGTTCCCTGCCGTGAGGGTACAAAGAGAATGCTTGAAATTCTCGAAAGAATAGTAAACGGCAACGGCCGTGACGGCGATATCGAGCTTCTTTCCGAGCTTGCAGATACAATTTCCGCAACTGCTCTCTGCGGTCTCGGCAAAACAGCCGCTTCACCTGTTGTATCAACTATTAAGTATTTCAGAGATGAGTATGAAGCTCATATTTATGATAAGAAATGTCCCGCAGGCGGCTGCAAGAAGCTGGTTACATATGTTATTGATCCGGCACTCTGCAAGGGCTGCTCCAAGTGTGCAAGAAACTGCCCCGTCGGTGCAATTTCAGGCGAGATCAAGAAGCCTTTTGTTATTGATACACAGAAATGTATCAAGTGCGGTGCTTGTGCAAGCGCATGTAATTTCAAGGCTATTTCGCAGCAGTAATTTATACGCTGCATAACTTTACAAGGAGATGAAACCGATGAGCGAACAGTTTAACAATAATTTTATGATGGTTGACGATATGCCTATTCCCATCGAAGGCGAAAAAAATCTGCTTGAGATAATCCGCAAGGCAGGCATTGAGCTTCCTACCTTCTGCTATTACTCTGAGCTTTCTGTTTACGGTGCATGTCGTATGTGTATGGTTGAAAACAAGTGGGGCTCCATGGAAGCAGCTTGTTCAACCCCGCCCAGAGCAGGAATGGAGATCTATACAAATACTCCCAAGCTCAGAAAATACCGCAAGATGATCCTTGAGCTTCTTCTTTCCAACCACTGCCGCGACTGTACAACCTGTGAAAAGAGCGGCAAGTGCCGTCTGCAGGAGCTGGCTGCAAGATTTGATATCCACAAGGTACGTTTTGAGAATACCTCCGCTAAGCATAAGACAGATGATTCCACACTCTGCATCACAAGAGATGCAAGCAAGTGTATCCTCTGCGGCGACTGCGTAAGAGTATGTAACGAGGTACAGCACGTAGGTGCTATCGAGTTTGCGCACAGAGGCTCAAAGATGACTGTTTCCACAGCATTTGACCTTCCTCTTGCAACTTCAAACTGCGTCGGCTGCGGTCAGTGTGCTGCTGTATGTCCCACAGCGGCTATCATCGTAAAGAACGACGCACACCGTCTCTGGAATGAGCTTAACAATAAGGATAATCTTGTTGTTGCCCAGATCGCACCTGCTGTAAGAACTGCTGTAGCTGAATCCTTCAACTACAAGGGCGAAAACGTTATGGGCAAGATCGTTGCTTGTCTCAGAAAGATCGGCATTGACAAGGTATTCGATACATCCACAGCAGCTGACCTTACAGTTCTTGAGGAGGCTAAGGAATTCCTTGAAAGAATTGAAAAGAACGAGAATATTCCTCTGTTCACATCATGCTGTCCCGCATGGGTAAAGTTCTGCGAGAACAAATATCCTGAGCTTCTTCCCAATGTATCTACCTGCCGCAGCCCCATGCAGATGTTTGCATCTATCATCAATGAGGAATACAAGGACTGCGGAAAACGCCTTGTAAGCGTTGCTATCATGCCCTGTACAGCAAAGAAGGCCGAAGCTGCAAGAGAAGAATTCAGAACTGCTGACGGAAAGCAGATGGTTGATTACGTTATCACCACACAGGAGCTTATCCGCATGAT
Organism: Oscillospiraceae bacterium; assembly: GCA_017481565.1. GTDB lineage: Bacteria > Bacillota > Clostridia > Oscillospirales > Ruminococcaceae > RGIG4694. The sequence goes on from JAFUOZ010000094.1 coordinate 19,905, forward strand.
AAGAGAAGCAGGTATCGTATTTGAGGATATTGAGCCTGAGGCTATTGATATGCCTTACGGTACAATTTCGGGCGCAGGTGTTATCTTCGGCGTAACAGGCGGTGTTACCGAGGCTGTTATCAGATATGTTGCTGAGGATAAGTCTGCTTCCTCACTCCGTGCTATTGCTCTTGACGGTCCAAGAGGACTTGACGGAATCAAGGAATTCTCCCTTCTTGCAAAGGATAAGGTTCTTAAGATCGCTGTTGTATCAGGTCTCAGCAATGCAGACGAGATCATCAGCCGCATAAAGAACGGTGAGCATTTTGATCTTGTTGAGGTCATGGCTTGTCCCAACGGCTGTATCAACGGTGCAGGTCAGCCTGTTACCTCCAAGGACGGCAAGCAGAAGCGCAGCAAGGAGCTTTACAACTCCGATAAGCTTTCTGTTCTTAAGTCTTCACAGGATAATCCTCTTATGAAGGAATTCTACGAGGGAGTACTTAAGGGCAGAGTACATGAGCTTCTCCATGTTCATTATGCTAAGTAATATTATTAAATAATACTGAGGGTCACATCTTTTTGTCAGATGTGACCCTTTTTTATTTTAGTTTTCAAGAATAATGTTGCAGGAAGCCTCTTTCCTGTTTTTTGATAATCCTCCCAGCAGATAATATACAAGTGCCGCAGTTATTGCCTTTGCCGCAAGAGGAAGTATTCCCTCATCAGTCGGCAGAAGCATTCCCATTACTTCACCGCAAAGACAACATACCGCTGCCTTCATAACAGGGATTATTATAAATCCTATAAGATCAAATTTAAGCCTTGCCGCACGGCATACAGCGATTATCCTTACAATATTGCTGATGCAGTTGCTTGCGTAATATGAGATTATCACACCGCCGAAGCCTATTCGGGGGACGAAAATTATCACACAGCCAATACGGACGATATATTCAAAAAGTGAATTTACCGTGCTGAAATTCTGCTTTCCCATGCCCTTTAAAAGACCTTCCAGAATAAATTCCAGATAGATAAAGGGAATAACAGGAGCAAGTATTTTAAGAGAACGGCTTACCAGTTCATCTGAAGGACACATTATCCTTCCCAGACTGCTTCCGAAGCACAAAAACATTCCCGAAATGAAAAAGGAATAGGAAAAGCATTTTCTGAAGCTTTCACCGATAAGCCTTTCAAGCCGCTCCCTGCCTGCCCTTAAAGCAGCAGCTGCTTCGGGTATCATTATATTTGACATACTGCTCATGGCTACGGCAGGAAAGAAAATTGCAGGTATTATCATAGCCTCGAACATTCCGTACTGACTGAGTGCTTCATCTGCAGAGGTATTATATCCCAGAAGTGTTGCGGGAACTATCGCTTCATTTGCGGCAGACATTATCATCTGTACATATCCGCTGACCACAATAGGCAGATTTGCTTTCATATAGGCTCTGCCGTTTTCAAGTATGCATTTATCCGAAAGCCGTCTGCTGTATGTATGTATACTGTGAACAAAGCTGCATACATAATATATACAGCTTGCTATCTCCCCTACGCATACGGAACACGCTGTTATCACATAAAAATTCATATCACGGGGAATAAACATAAGTGCTGCCATAACTGCCCATTTCAGTGCAAATTCCGTTATATCGCCTCTCATAGGCACCTTTATTTTCCGCAGTCCGTGAAAATAACCCTTTATGCATGAGCCTACCGCTGCGGGAGTAAGCGAAAAGGACAGTATCCTTACAGCAAGTCCCAACTCGGGGGATTTTAAAATATTCACCGCTATATGATCGGAAGCGGCAAAGGATATTACCGAAAAGCTGCCCGACAATAAAAGTGAAAATGTCAGGCTCATTCTCATAACATGGAATATATTTCCGCCGTTTTCGTTTTCCTCCGACACAAAACGGCTTGTACTTACAAAAATATTGCCGTTTGCAAGTATCATGATACAGCTGAAAAAGGACATTATCAGGGACATTATCCCCACAGCAGCCGTACCTGCCGTATCGGACAGCTTTACATTGAATATCAGTCCCAGTGCTTGCAGTGCCATGGACAACACAGTAAGCAGTATCGTATCTCTGGTAACCGTATCTTTTTTTCTGTTTTCTCTGTTCACCTTATCACTCTTTCTTTTCTTTACATATTTTCTGCAAAAAATTAATCTCGGATTGGCAATTTATTATGTTGCTATTTTCCGATAAATGATATATAATAGTATATGTATATCAAAATAATAAAATAACTTACGGAGGAGCATAATTTAATGAACAAGACTGAACAGTTCTTCACAAATATAAAGAATAAAAAGATCGCCTTTATAGGTACGGGTGTAAGCCATAACGATCTTATCGCAATGTTTATCGGAAAAGGTCTTGATGTAACCGTCTGTGACAGAAAATCCGCTGAGGATATGGGTGAGCTTTATAGCAGGCTTAAGGCTATGGGCTGTAAGTTTTCTTTGGGAGATAATTATCTTGACGCTATTTATGATATGGATATAGTTTTCCGTACTCCCGGAATGTATTATCTTCATCCTGCACTTACAAAGGCAAGAGAAATGGGGATCACTGTTACTTCTGAAATGGAGGTATTCTTTGACCTTTGCCCCTGCAGAATGATCGGTATCACAGGAACAGACGGAAAGACCACCACCACTACCATTATTTCAGAAATGCTTTCACGCAGCGGAAAAACAGTACACAAGGGCGGAAATATCGGCCGTGCGCTGCTTCCCGTTATTGAAGAGATAAATGAGGAGGATATCGCTGTTGTTGAGCTTTCAAGCTTTCAGCTTATCAGCATGAGACGTTCTCCGGATACAGCGGTCATAACAAATATTTATCCCGATCATCTGAATGTTCACAGCGGTATGGAGGAATATATCGGGGCAAAGAAAAATCTGATCCTTCATCAGAATGCTTTTTCACGTACTGTACTCAATATGGATAATGCAGATACAAATGCTCTTTCTGATATTGTAAGAGGTGACCTTTATAAATTCAGCACAAAGGCAGTTCCCGCAAAAGGAGCTTTTCTTGATAATGACGGAATGCTTTGCTATACCGACGGAAAAACCGTTGAAAAGATAGTCCATAAAAGTGAGATAAAAATTCCCGGAATGCACAACGTTGAGAATTATCTTACCGCTATTGCCGCTGTTTACGGAACAGTATCTGCTGAGGATATTGCCGAAACAGCACGTAATTTCGGCGGTGTTGAGCATCGTATAGAATTTGTACGCGAGCTTGACGGTGTACGCTACTACAACGACAGTATCGCAACTAGTCCTGTCAGCGTTATTGCAGGACTTAACGCCTTTGACCGCCGTCTTATAGTTATCGCAGGCGGCTCTGACAAAAAGCTGGATTACAGTCAGCTTGCCGAGCCTATCAATACAAAGGTAAAGACGCTTATCCTTCTTGGTGCAACGGCAGACAGCATTGAATCCGCTGTGCGTGCCTATAACGGATATTCCGAGGATAACTGTAAGATAATCCGTGTTTCATCAATGGAAGAAGCAGTTGAGGCTGCAAGAAATAATGCCGTTTCGGGAGATATCGTTACTCTCTCTCCCGCAAGCGCAAGCTTTGACAGCTACAGTAATTTCGAGGAAAGGGGAAAGCATTACAAGTCAGTTGTAAATGCTCTTTGATGCAGAATATGAATATAACGGAAATTACCATGAAGCTTGCCGACTGCGGCGGTGTTTCGGGCCGTGAGGACGAAATCTCACTGTATGCTGCCGAGCTTCTGAAAAAATACACCGATGATATCACCATTGATAACGGCAGTGTTATTGCCATGCTTGGCGACAAAAACGCAAAGCCACATATCGTTATCGATGCTCATACCGACAGAATAGGCTTTGTTTTCACCTCTGTTACAGATGGCGGATTTTTAAAGGTATCCAATGCAGGCGGTATCGATATGCGTATCCTTGCGGCACAGCAGGTCATCATAAACGGAAAAAAAGCTGTCAGAGGCGTTATATGCTCCGTGCCCCCTCATCTTAATCACGGTGAAAAAAAGGTTCCCGATATATCAGATATCTATATAGATACGGGACTTACAAAAAAGGAAGCGGAGGAGCTTATCTCTCTCGGTGATACTGTACGCTTTGCGTGTACCGCAAAAAAGCTTCTCGGAAACAGGATAACAGGCGGTGCTTTAGATGACCGTTCGGGAATTGCCGCTGTTATTTATGCTCTTGAAAATACCGATATATCCGCTCTTAAATGCCGTGTTACCGTTGTTTTCTCCGCACAGGAGGAGATCGGTGAAAGAGGTGCTGCAGTATGCGCATACCGTACAGCTGCTGATATTGCTCTTGCGGTAGATGTAAGCTTTGCTTATTCGGAAGGTGAGAAAAAGGATAAATGCGGTCAGCTTGGAAAGGGCTGTATGATAGGCTATGCTCCCACATTGGACAGAGAGCTTTCACGCAGGTTTACCGAGCTTGCAAAGGCAGAAAATATCCCATATCAGACAGAGGTAATGAGCGGTACAACAGGCACAAATGCCGACAGATATTCCGTTACAAGAGACGGTATGAAGGCGGTCACTCTTTCTATCCCTCTCCGATATATGCACACGCCCTCAGAGGTCATAGACATGAATGATGTTATCAATACAGGCAGACTTATTGCCGCTTATCTGAAAGGAGTGTGCTGAAATGGAATACAGTCTTGAAACGCTTCTTCATGAGCTTTGCATGATAAACGGCACAAGCGGCGGCGAGGACGCTGTACGTGAATATATTATCGGAAAAATAAAGGGTCACTGTGATTATCATATCAATCCCTTAGGCTGCATTATCGCAGAGAAAAAGGGCAGAAAAAAAGCAGAAAAAAAGGTTATGATATCCGCTCACATGGACGAGGTAGGGCTTATCATAACAAATATCCGTGACGACGGAACACTTTCCTTCGACTGTGTAGGCGGCGTTGACCCCGATGTTACGGCAGGCCGTCAGATAAGCATAAACGGTCTCTGCGGAGTTATCGGAACAACAGCTGTACACAATCTTTCCGCCGATGAAAGAAAAAAGCCTGTGTCCTTTGACAGTCTTTATATAGATATCGGTGCGGAAAACCGTGAGGAAGCCGAAAAATACATTTCTCTCGGAGACTATGGATATTTTGCGGATGATTATAATGTAAGCGGCGGAAAATTCATTACCGCAAAGGCAATAGATGACCGTGCAGGCTGTGCAATGATGATAAAGATGATCTGTGAAAATACTCTTGAATATGACAGTGTATTCACCTTTGTAGTTCAGGAGGAGGTAGGCTTAAGAGGAGCAAGAACGGCTGCATATACCGTTGAGCCCGATTATGCTATAGTACTGGAAGCAACTACCGCTGCTGATATACCTCTTGCATCGGGGAATAAAAAATGCTGTATATGCGGTAAAGGAGCTGTTATTTCCTATATGGACCGCTCCACCGTATATGACAGAGGTCTTTATAAGGAAGCATGGCGTATATGCGAGGAAAATGATATCCCCTGTCAGACCAAAACAATGGTAGCAGGCGGAAACGACAGCGGAGCCATACACATTTCAAAGGGCGGAGTACGTACTCTTGCTATATCCGTTCCATGCAGATATCTTCACTCTCCTTCATGTACCGCAAAGCTTTTTGACATTGAAAGCTGTTATGCACTTGCCGTTAAGCTTGCAGACCGCTGTGCAGCAGGACTTGTATGATAGAACGTATATACAATACTCCCGAAATCAGCTTTTCCAAAAGCTATTACGGCAGAAAGATACGCTCATATGCGGAAAGCTACGGCTATGCTTACGACTTCTGCAGGATCTATCGGCTTGATGATTCGGGATATATACTGCTTAATAATTCAAACTGTGTGATCGACGGTACTCCCGATGATAATGAGGAGCTTGAATTTTTTATAAGAATGCACTCCCCTATGGGTATCGAGCTTGACAGACAGGCACTTGAGAAATTCGCTCCCGAAGGCTATGAACGGCAGGAACGGTTTATGATAGCTATGAACAAATGCTGCTGTAAAGATAATTCCTCAGAAGATATAGTCACAAACAGGGGCTTTGAACAGATCTACCGCATACTGTCGGCTTCCTTCGGAGAAACAGACCATGACCTGTGGTATGTGGATATATCCCACCGTGTACGCCATAACACAGCTATGACGCTTCTTTATAAAAATGCCGCAGCAGCGGTAATCGAATTTAAGGATAATGATTATGCATATATATCACAGGTTGCAACTCTTCCCGAAAAAAGAGGACAGGGACTATGCCGTCATCTGCTTGGATATATATCGGAATATCTGCTTTGTCAGGGCATAACGGGGCATATGCTGGCATATCATGATAAGGCGCTGTTTTACACACATCTGGGTTTTGAGCATATCAATGCGGAAGATGATATTTATTTTACTGTGAAAAAATGAGAAAAACTGAAAGGAATAATATTATGGCTGAAATTTTTGATCCTAAGCCTGCTGTAACAGGAGGCTTCAACATTGAAGAACGTATTCTTAAAATTGCCGCAAAGGCAGAGGCAGCCTGTGAGGCAAAATTTATGGAGATAGACCGAACAGCACGTTATAACGGAGAAAAGGTCCTTAAGGCATTCATCGACAACCGTGTAAGCGAAGCCTGCATGAACGGCAGCTCAGGCTATGGCTACGGCGATATGGGAAGAGATACTCTTGACGCTGTATTTGCACAGGCTTTCGGTGCAGAGGACGCTCTTGTACGTCATACCTTCGTATCGGGAACTCATGCACTTACCTGTGCATTGTTCGGTATCCTCCGTACAGGCGATACAATGGTATCCCTTACAGGCACACCCTACGATACACTTGAAGAGGTCATCGGTATCAGAGGCGGAGGAAATAACGGCTCACTTGCCGATTTCGGCGTAAAATACGATCAGGTGGATCTTCTTCCCGACGGAAAGCCTGATATTGCAGAAATATTCAGAAAGGTAAAGGGCGCAAAGGTAGCATATATCCAGCGTTCAAGAGGATATGCCCTTAGACCTACTCTTACCATAGACGGCATCGCTGAGATAGTAAAGGCTGCAAAAAGTGCAAATCCGAATGTTATCGTCATCGTTGACAACTGCTACGGCGAATTTACCGAAAAGACCGAGCCTGTGTCCGTAGGCGCTGATCTTATCATCGGCTCACTTATAAAGAATCCCGGCGGCGGAATCGCTCATACAGGCGGATATATCGCAGGCGGAAAGAAATATGTTGAGCAGTGCGCATACCGTCTCACCTGTGTGGGAATGGGCAAGGAGGTTGGCTGCTCACTTACCGAAAACAAGCCTATGTATCAGGGTATCTTCTATGCTCCCGATGTGGTAGCAAACGCTCTTAAGACCGCTGTATTCACTACCGAGATAATGAATATGCTGGGCTTTGAAACATATCCTAAGAGCACCGACCCAAGAGGTGATATCATCACAGCAGTGCTTATGAAAAATCCCGATAATCTTACAGCGTTTATTCAGGGAATACAGAAGGGCTCACCTGTTGACAGCTTTGTTGCTCCCGAAGCATGGGATATGCCCGGATATGACAGTCAGGTCATCATGGCGGCAGGAGCATTCAATAACGGTGCTTCCATTGAGCTTTCCGCAGATGCTCCCATAAGAGAGCCTTATGCGGCGTATGTACAGGGCGGACTTACATACACAACAGGCCGTATGGGTATTCTTATCGCACTTCAGGAAATGTTTGAAAGAAAATGTCTTAAGCTTTTCGATGTATGATATGTTCTGAATAAATAAGGTCACTGTATAAGGAAAATCGTCCTTATACAGTGACCTTTTTATTATATCAGACACATAGCGGAAATACAGAATAATCTGTCATTTCACCTTGACACAGAGATGAAAATTTATTATAATATAGATAATATCATAAAAAATCCTTAAAGGAGCCGGATCTCATGAAATTCAAAACAAAGGCTTTTATTTCAATTATTGCGGCTGTAACGGCGGCTGCAGCTGTTGTTATAATAATTAATCAGAACAAAAACGATGTTACAGAAACCTCAGTCACTATGTCAGCAGTATCGGAAACTGTCGAAGAAACCTCTGTTACCGAAGAAATTACCTGGACAGCCGAAACGGCCGCTGTTTCCGTTACAGAGGCTCCCATATCCGAAACTGCTGTTACCTCGGTCGAACCGGATGAAAATCATATCGTTATAAAAAATAAGCTTATTGCGGTCAATTCAACCGAACTTTATTTATATTGCATGGATCTTAATAATGAGGATATCAGTGAAATAAAAAAACTCCGTAATCTTGAAACACTGTATTTATGGGGCAATAATATAAGTGATATAAGTCCGCTGGGTTCACTTACAAACCTGAAAAATCTCAATTTATCAAATAATCCCATAACCGATATATCACCCTTAAGCAGTCTTACAAATCTTACAACGCTGGCTCTGGGAAAGGATAAAATCACTGATATAACGCCCTTAAGCAGTCTTACAAATCTTACAATGCTTACTCTGGGAGAAAATAATATTACTGATATAAGTCCGCTCAGTACCCTTACCGAGCTGAAAAGTCTTTATCTGAGCGATAATCCTGTAGGCGATATATCTGTCATAAAGAATATGACTAAGCTTGAAAAGCTGTACTTAAGCAATACACAGATAAGCGATATATCTGCACTGAGCCGTCTTTATTCACTTAAAGAGCTTGACCTTACCTGCAACAAAATAGAAAATATCAAGCCATTAAGCTCACTTTCGGCTATAAGAATACTGAATTTATCGGATAATCTTATAACTGATGTATCTGCATTCAATACACTTGATACTATGAGCTGCTTGATCCTTAATCAAAATAATATAAGCGATGTTTCTTCTCTTGATACACTTACCTCTCTTGATTTTCTCTATCTGAGCGGAAATCCTGTTAATGAAGATATAAAAAATACGCTTAAGGAAAAGCTTCCCGACTGCAGTATCTATTTCTGAATAATATAACTATCCCCGACTGCTGTTAATTGCAGACGGGGATTTTTTATATACAGCAAATTATTACAGTGTCAGCTGATCGGGGTCCTTCATATCCTTTATAAGATTACCCGCTCCCGGAACGGATTTTACCGCAAACCTTGAATATTCCTCCGACTGCTCCTCAGTGATAACATAAGCATTCTCGACCTTAGCCTTTGCCTTAAGATTTATCACCTGAACCCCCTGTGTATCACGAGTGGTCTTGGGAAGTATCATTGCGGAGTTGAAAAGCAGTGCTCTGCCGTTGTCTGTCCTTACAAGGATATCGGTCTTGTCCTGCTCATAAATAAGCTTCACAAGAGGCGATTTAGCCGAATAAGCCTTTGTCAGCTTCTTTCTATTGGTCTTGGTCTCATAGGAGCTGACAGGCACTCTCGCCGCCTTTCCGTTTTCAAATATCATTACGATATTTCCGCTGTAATCGGTGGTGACCACCATAGCAGCCACATTTTCATCAGGGTCAAAGCCAAGCTTTGCAGGGATATAATCACCCAGCGCAGATGCCTTTGTATCAGTAAATTCACTTGCCCTTGTCTTATACACCTGCTGCTTGTCGGTAAAGAACAGCAGCTCTGCATTCTTTTTGGTCTCCACACACATTTCAAGCGAATCTCCGTCCTTGTACTTCTGCTCGCTTGCCATTCTCAATGACTGCGGAGTGATACACTTGAAATATCCGCTCTTGGATAAGAACAGCGTTACGGGATAATCGGGAGTATCGTCCTCAATGACCTCATCTTCAATGTCAGATGCATAGTAAAGCATGGTCTTTCTCGGCTTCTGATACTTCTTTATGACCTCCTTAAGTTCGCTGATGATAATATTCTTTATCTTCTTTTCATCGCCCAGAATGCTTTCCATTTCGGCGATATCCTTTACAAGCTGTTCGATATCGGCTATCCTGTTGAGTATATACTCCTTATTAAGCTGACGGAGCTTTATCTCGGCAACGTATTCAGCCTGTATCTCGTCGATACCGAAGCCGATCATCAGGTTAGGTACTACCTCGGCGTCCTCTTCTGTCTCACGGACTATCCTTACAGCCTTGTCAATATCAAGTATGATCTTTTCAAGTCCTCTTAAAAGATGCAGCCTGTCCTTTTTCCTGTTAAGCTCATAGCTTACACGCCTTGAAATACATTTTACCCTGAATTTCGTCCATTCGTCAAGTATTTCATATATACCCATGACCCTTGGTCTGCCGTCGATAAGTATATTGAAATTGCAGGCATAGCTGTCCTGCATAGGTGTCATCTTAAAAAGCTTCTGTATCAGCTTTTCAGGGTCTGTACCGCGCTTAAGGTCTATGGTAAGCTTCATACCGTCCAGGTCAGATTCGTCTCTTACATCGGATATCTCACGTATCCTGCCCTGCTTGATAAGGTCGATTATCTTCTCTCTGATAGCCTCAATAGTGGTGGTGGGAGGTATCTCCGTAACATCTATACAGTTTGCCGACCTGTCATAGGCATATTTTGAACGCACCTTTATTGAGCCTCGTCCCGTATTATATACCTTTCTCATTTCCTCTTCGTCGTATATCATAAGACCGCCGCCCGGGAAATCGGGTCCCTTCATGGTGGTAAGTGCATCATGAGAAGGGTTTTTCATAAGTGCAACAGCCGTTTCACATACCTCCGCAAGATTGAAGGGACATACCGCACTTGCCATTGATACGGCGATACCTACGTTTGCGTTGACCAGCACCGACGGAAAGCTTGCGGGGAAAAGAGTAGGCTCTGTGGTGGTATTGTCGTAATTGGGGACAAAATCCACCGTGTCCTTGTCGATATCCCTGAAAAGCTCCTGACATATAGGGTCAAGCTTTGCTTCGGTATATCGTGATGCCGCATAGGACATATCCCTTGACCACGCCTTGCCGAAATTTCCCTTGCTGTCAACATAGGGGTGGAGAAGTGCTTCGTTTCCCCTTGCAAGACGTACCATGGTCTCATAGATAGCACCGTCGCCGTGAGGATTCAGCTTCATGGTCTGACCTACGATATTGGCTGATTTTATCTTGCCGCCGTTTAAAAGTCCCATTGTATACATGGTATACAGAAGCTTTCTGTGGGAAGGCTTGAAGCCGTCTATCTCGGGAAGTGCTCTTGAAACGATAACGCTCATTGCATAGGGCATATAGTTTTTTTCAAGAGTATCGGTTATTCTTTCCTCGGCGATAATACCGCTGCCTGCAATATATGCATTTATCTTGGGAGCCTTTGGCTTAAGCTCCTTATCCGTATCCTTGCCTTTTCTTGCCATTCAAAAACGCCCCCTTCCTATGAAATATCGGCAAGCTCTAAATATTCGCTGCCGTTTTCCGCAATAAAGTCCTTACGTGCCTGAAGATTATCACCCAGAAGCATATCAAACATGGCAAAGGTAGCCTCCGCATCGGTAGGATTTACCTTGATAAGCCTTCTTGTATCGGGATTCATCGTAGTAAGGGACATCATTTCAGGCTCGTTCTCACCAAGTCCCTTTGAACGCTCTATCTTGTATTTTTCATCGCCTATTTTCTTGAGTATCTCGGTTTTCTCACGCTCGTCATAGGCAAAGTAGGTCATCTTCTTTGTTGTTATCTCAAACAGGGGAGATTCGGCAATATATACATATCCCTGCTCGATAAGTGAGGGAGTAAGCCTGTAAAGCATGGTAAGGATAAGCGTTCTTATCTGAAATCCGTCCACATCGGCATCGGTACAGATAACCACCTTGCTCCACCTGAAATTATCTATATTGAAGGAGGAAAGCTCCTTGTTTGCCTTGGTCTTGACCTCAACTCCGCAGCCCAATACCTTTATAAGATCGGTGATGATCTCATTCTTGAATATCTTGTTGTAATCCGCCTTAAGACAGTTCAATATCTTTCCTCTTACGGGGATAACCGCCTGAAATTCGGAATTTCTCGCTGTCTTTACGGAGCCGAGAGCAGAATCACCCTCAACTATATATATCTCACGTCTGCTTACGTCCTTTGTCCTGAAGTCAACAAACTTCTGAACCGAATTGAGAAGGTCAACTTTACCTGTGAGATTTGTCCTCATATTAAGACGTGTCTTTTCGGCAGATTCACGGCTTCTCTTGTTGATAAGCACCTGCTCGCCTATCTTTGCGGCTTCATCGGGATTCTCCACAAAATATACCTCAAGCTGATGCTTTAAGAAGTCGGTCATAGCCTCGGCGATAAACTTGTTTGTGATAGCCTTCTTTGTCTGATTCTCGTATGAGGTAAGCGTTGAAAAGGAGGACGAAATAAGCACCAGACACTCTTCGATATCCTCATACTTTATCTTGCTTTCGCTTTTGTTATACTTGTTTCCGCTTTTCAGATATGCATCTATCTGTGAAACGAAAGCCTTCTTTACAGCTGTTTCGGGAGAACCGCCGTGCTCCAGAAAGCTTGAATTGTGATAATATTCTATCCGCTTCACCTTGTTGGAAAATGCCACCGCAACCGAAAGCTTCACCTTGTATTCAGGCTTGTCGTCACGGTCCTTACCCTTTCTTTCGCACTGCCAGAACTGAGGTACGGTAAGTGCATTTTCGCCTGTTATCTCGGTAAGATAATCGGAAATACCGTTTTCATAGAAGAAGGTCACCTCATCAAATTCTCCGTCATCCTTCTGCCAGCGGAAAACAAACGTGATATTGGGGTTTACTACCGCCTGCTTTTTAAGTATCTCCTCAAAATATTCCCTTTCGATATTTATATCGGTAAATACATCAAGATCGGCTCTCCAGCGTGTTCTCGTACCTGTTGCGGTCTTGTTGGTCTTAAGAGGTTCTTTCTTAAGACCGCCCACATTCTCGCCGTGCTCAAAATGCAGATCGTATTTATAACCGTCTCTTAAGACCTGAACGTCCATATATTCCGATGCATACTGTGTAGCACAGGCACCCAGACCGTTAAGACCGAGAGAGAATTCATAGTCTCCCCCTCCGCCGTTGTTGTCGTACTTTCCGCCTGCATAAAGCTCACAGTAAACAAGCTCCCAGTTATATCTCTGCTCACCGTTGTTCCAGTCAACGGGACAGCCTCTTCCGAAATCCTGCACCTCTATGGACCTGTCGTTATACCGTGTAAGTATTATCCTGTCGCCGTGACCGTCTCTTGCCTCGTCGATAGAGTTTGAAACGATCTCAAAAACCGAGTGCTTACAGCCCTCCAGACCGTCCGAACCGAAGATAACGGCAGGACGCTTTCTTACTCTGTCCGCTCCCTTAAGGGCGGTGATACTGTCATTTCCGTATTCCTTTTTCTTTGCCAACTTTTTCACCTTTTTTATTATATTTCAATGAGACTTACAGCCCTGTCCGCCTTGAAAGCGGCGGTCTGTTCTCCGCTGCTGTTTCTTATGATTATATGTCTGCCGTTGGAGACCGCAATACCGCCGTCGGATAAGATAAGATAATCCAGTACGCCGCAGCTTATCACCTTTTCCTCACCCTCCGCCGATACATGAAGAAGAACTCTGTCACGGGGCATTATACCGGGATATTTCTCTCCCCTGCTTTCAGCGTCCTTTAAATTCCTTTCGGCATTTATGATATTTCCGTCAATGACGATCTGCCTCTGATCCTTTTCCTTTGCCCTTGCATTGCCGCCGCTTTTAAGTGCCTCGCCGCCGAACGCCATTGAAAAAAGATTCAGCATTCCGCCCAGTGCCTTTATCATGCGGAACGGGAACATGATGATATCCTTGAAAATACCGTTGTCCTCGTTTTTTACTCCTCCCGCTGTCTGACGTATGCAGTATATGCCGCCCCTTCCGTCAGGCACGGGACGGAGATGATCGTATCTTTCGTCGGAGAGTACCTCTTCCATGCTGCAGCGTACCGTATCAAGCACAGCTATGCTCTTATGCTGTACTGCCGTAACATGACCCGATTCATTCCGTGCATATCCCGCTGTGGAAAAATACAATCTGTCGTCACCGTCAAAGGAAGGACATTCCTCGATGCTGTCACCGTCGGTAAATTCCCTGCACACCGAAGAGGGCAGCTCATAAAGTGAGATATGCTTCTCCATATAGTTTTCGCCGCATGAAACGGCAAGCCTGTTTCCTCTGCAGCACATTCTGCCCGGGAAGAGCTCCTTGCCCGAAATAACAAGGCTTTCGTCATTGTCGGTACGGTCAAGACTGCGTATATATATACTGCCCGATTCGTCCAGACGTATACCGTAAACCAGTCTGCCCTCATAAGAAGCGATACCCGTTATATCCGCTCTGATGCTCTCATCATCATCTGAGGGACGATCCGTTCCCATGAATTTTGCACCGCTGCCTGTAGTTTTCCATTCTGTCCTGCGGCGTATATCCGCAAGTGCTTCCTTGTACTTGTCAAGTCTGCCGCATGGGATCTCCTCTGTCCTGCCGTTTCTGTATGTAAATATCCTGTTATCTGAAATATACGCAAGCTCCATTCTTCCGTCCCCCGTAAAAAACCTATATTCTGAAAGCGGCAGCCGCCCAGCCGTTGCTGTCACGAAGCTCAAGCTGAGTATAGCCCTGTGCCTTCATAGCGTCAAGCACCTCTTCACAGCGTTCGATAATGATACCCGAAATAATGAATATACCGTCAGCTGTAAGGAAATCCCCGAACAGCGGAGCCATTGCAATAAGCACATCTGCAACGATATTTGCCGTGATAAGCTGATATTCACCCTTTTCGGATATCCTTGAACAAAGCTCCTTATCGGTCAGGATATTGCCGCAGTACGCCGCATATTTTTCCTTGGGGATATTATTCTTCTCCGCATTTTCGGCAGCTATCCTTACGCTGTTGCTGTCGATATCCACAGCACACGCTTCCTCTGCACCCAGAAGCAGACCTGCAATGGAAAGTATACCGCTTCCGCAGCCGATATCAAGCATACGGCATTTATCCGTGATATATTTTTCTGTAAGCTCCAGACAAAGCTGAGTGGTATTATGCTGACCCGTACCGAAGCTTGAAGCAGGATCTATTTCAAGAACTGTCCGTCCGTCCCTGTTATCGTATTCCTCCCATGAAGGCTTGATAAGAAGCTTTTCGCCTACCGTAAGAGGCTTGAAATACTTCTTCCAGTTGTTTGCCCAGTCCTCCTCACGAACATTTGCAAGCTCCACCGCAAGTCTGCCGAAAGCATCTGCTGTATCTCTTTCCTTAAGCCTTGCCATTTCGTCCTTAAGTGCCGCAAGCATATCGGCACCCTGATTGTTATCCGCAAGATAAACGGTAACACAGGTCTCACAGTCCTTTAAATTCATCAGATCATCATCGATATAATCCCAGTTGCCTGTCTTGTCGTTGAGAAAATCCTCAAAATCCTGTGCATCCCTGATAGCAAAGCCTGTTATTCCCACGCCAAGCAGACAGCCGCATACAGGCTCGATACCCTCAGTAGTTGTGTACACATTGACCTCGATCCAGTTCATAATAGTCAGCCCTTTCGATTTTCTTGTTTTTGAATATAATGCTTTTTTATGTGATACTTACTAAACTGCTGATCAAATCGTTTCAAGACCCATTCAGTCAAGCTTTTTCATAGGTCTGAAACAATGCCTACGACATTAATCAGCGTTTCCTTATTTCTATTTTTATTCGATGAGCCGTATTTTTTTACAGCATACGTATTTTATTATAACATTCAATTTCCTAAGTTTCAAGCATTTTCATTAAATTTTCACATTTCACTTGTTTTTCAGTCCAAAAAATAACCGTCCGATCATTTTTTATATCGGACGGTCATTTTACTTTTATTCTTTATCAAGCGCAGCACTGACTGCCTTTTTTACAGCAAGCCTGTCCGTGATATGAAGTCTTTTGGGGATATACTTATTTTTAAGCTCAGAAAAAACAATATCCTCAGAAAGACCTGCTTTTATGTCGATATATTTTATCTCGTCTGCATGCTCGATACATTCCCTTTCACAGACAAAATCAAGCTTTACCGTAATCTGTTGTTCAGGCTTAAGCCTGAAACAGCTGTCCGCACGTTCTATCCCGATATCATATACGGTATTGGGCATCATATACCAGCTGCTGTTCTTTTCGGCAGCGTATATTATAATACTTTCGGGAACGAAATCAAATTCCTTCATAGAATTATTGGTCACGGTAAACACCGTATGAAGCACATGATCCTTTTTCCGATATTCATAACATTCCGCCGCATCGGGATATTCCGTAAGCTCCTGTGCACCTGTAAACTCCATAAGCACAGAAAAATAGCTGTCCTCATAAAGCAGCTGATTGTCGGCACATATAAATTCCTCTTCCGTTTCCTCGGCGGTTTCCTCTGTGGTGATTGCTGTTGCAGTTTCCGCATCAGCAGTTTCCGTTTCGGTAATCACCGTGACAGCCTCCTCCGTGATAACGGTACTGTCCCTGCTTTGCTGTGTTTCGGGATATACCTCGCCTTTATCTGCACTGCAGTCGCTTAAAAGCATTGCCGTGACCACAGCGGATAATATAAATTTCCTGTATCTTTTCATTGTAAAATTCCTTTTATAATCTGCCTGTTATCATCAGCGCACCGTCACAGAAGGCATAATAAGGCTGCTCCTTATGCTCCTCCCTGCAGAAAAGCATATATTTTTCAATATGGTCATCAGCTCTGTAAAGGATAGTAAAGGCAGTTTCCCCCGTAGGATTCATACAGATAAACGGAGGTATCTCCAGAAGCTCTTCACCGCTGTCCATATCAATATCAGAGACTTTCGGCTCATATATCAGACCCTCATCCGCAATGATACCCACTGCCCTTCCTTCTGTCATATTCCTCGGTTCAGTTTCGTCCGCTTTATCGGTATATGCAAAGCCAAATGCGGAAGGCTCTATTATCATGGCATAGTCACTGCGGTTATACGCCATGTATTTTACCGCTATATATTCTCCGTCACTGCCTGTTCTCCCCATAACATATGCTTCAAATTCAACAGGAGTTGAAGAACGAAGAACATGATGATCCTTATACCTGTGAACAACGAATTCACGGTAATAATAATCCCTTACGTCCTCTGCGCTCTGTATTTCAATAATATCCGTAAGCTTATCGGAAAGAAGCTCCTCTGCCGCTTCAAAAGCAGCTCCGCTGTATTCAAAGCCGCTTACACCGCCTGCCTGTGACAGCGTACAGGTATAATACAGCTCAAAGCTGACCGTATTTCCCGAGGGTATATCCACAGCTGCTGTATTGCCGAAGGGATACAGCTTCATATCCGATATAAGCGAAAGCTGTTTACAGTCAAAGCTTATGCTTTTATGAGAAATATTCTTTACCCTGACCCTTGCTTCCATAACAAAAAGCTGCGGCTGTTCA
Organism: Oscillospiraceae bacterium; assembly: GCA_017481565.1. GTDB lineage: Bacteria > Bacillota > Clostridia > Oscillospirales > Ruminococcaceae > RGIG4694. The sequence goes on from JAFUOZ010000094.1 coordinate 37,241, forward strand.
CCAAGCTGACCAACTATTTCGGGATAATACAGCGATGAGGAAAGTCCCGTTATTTCCGCCGTTACGGAAAACCTGTCATCAATATATTCCGACTGCTTTTTGCCGCATACCAGCGGAGCTATTTCACTTACAGGTATTTCCCCGTTTTCGTCGGGAATGACCGTTACGGAAATATCCTCGGCAGAATTTACGTCAGATACTGTATCAGCCGTTTCATACTCCATGGCAGATGTAAAGGTAGCTGCCGAAGATAACATCAGCAGAAAAACGGTAAGCAGTACCGCCGCTTTTCTGTTTTTCGGTGCAGACGCAATAAGCCTCATTCTCTCCTTAAGCACATCATTTCCCGATGCCATTGAGGTAGACGCAACTCCGAAGCCTTCGGTCTGCTTACGGGGAATAAGGTCGATTATGATCTTTCCGTAACGGAAACGCTTCTCCTCACCCAGAAGCTTTATAGCCGCTTCATCACAGGCACATTCACAGTCCTGCTTTGAAAGTATCGCCGCCAGCCATACAAACGGGTCGAACCAGTATACCGAAAGCAGAATATAACGGACTGCTGTCCATACCATATCCCCGTGATAATAATGACAAAGCTCGTGAGCGGCAATATATCCGACAGACTCTTCGTCATCGGAATATCTTTCGGGGATATACACCGACGGAGAAAGCAAGCCGAAAATACATGGAGACGAAAGCTCCTTTACAGTATACATTTTTATGGGAGCATCATATTCAAAGGGCGTTCTCATGCACTTAAGCCGCCTGTCAAAGATAATATTCACACACAGAAACCATATCAGCATCCCGACTGCAACAGTGAGCCATATTGTTTCAAGTATATTTTCAATGCTTACGTCAGCCTTTTTATTATCGGTCACTGCCTTTTGGGGATACTGTACAGCTGCCGTCTCCTGACTTATAAGCTCCGTTTCTTCATAGTATATTTCCTTTCCGATATGCTCCTGAATATCATATGCGGCTGTATGCTCTTTCTTTTCCGTATCTGTGTCAGATACGGAAATGACAGTGTCAAACGTATTTATAATACTTATTCCGCTTGGCATAAGTCCGAAGGGCAGCATAAGTCTGACAGCGGCGATAAGCCAGAGAGAATATCTTATCCTGCTGTTTATTCTGCTTTTCAGAACTGTCCTCAGAATAATTATAACGGATATCAGCACTGTTGATGTAATAAGAGTTTCTATCATCTTACCGATCCTTTATACAATAAAATATACCATAAAAACATACAGGCAATACCGCACCGTATCAATGCAGCATTGCCCCATATCATTTATTGTTTTCTTCCTCAGCCTTTTTCAGAATATCATAAAGCTCGCTGATTTCTTCATTTGAAAGTGCCTTCTGCTGAATAAGAGAATTTACCATAAGACCTATGCTTCCTCTGTAGACCCTCTTTAAGAAGGATTCCGTCTCCTCAACGCCTACGTCCTCACGCTTATAAAGTGTCGAATAATTCTTTGCATTTCCCTTTCTGACATAGGAAACGGCATTCTTGTTCTCCATACGCTTAAGAAGAGTGATGACAGTATGCTTTCCCCAGCCTGTTTCTTCCTTTAATGCGGCTGTGATCTCCATAATAGTCATAGGCTCATTTTCCCATAAAAGCGTCATGATCTTCCATTCAGACGCCGATAATTTGATTCTTTCGCTCATTATGATCATTCCTTTCAACCAATCACTTTTTATACATGTATTTCCTTAGTTGATATATATAGTTTAACATATAAGTAAACGAACATCAACCCTGTTTTCAATAAAAAATTCACCGAATTTTTTTATCTGTTTTAGTTAATTATATATAAAAAGCAGTATATATTACTTCGGCAATAATATAATTTGATTGCTCGGTGCTTGATTTTCAAAAATGTCGCAGATACGACAATTATTGTAATTTATAAATAGTTAATCAAACTGTTTAATTGCCGAAGTAATAATCAATATCACTTTTTGCTTTTCAGATACTTTTCATATTCATCACAGACAGTTTTGGTATCACCAAACGCTACCTGCTCACCTTTATTTAACCATAACACCTTGTTACAAAGCTTTCTTACCTGTGCTGTAGAGTGTGATACAAACAGTGTAGTAACACCATTATTGATGATATCCAGCATTTTCTTTTCACTTTTTGCCCTGAATGCACCGTCACCTACTGCCAGAACCTCATCAAGAATAAGTATATCCGGTTCAACAAGACTTGCTATTGAAAATGCAATTCGTGATTTCATACCTGAAGAAAGCTGTCTGAATTTCCTGTCCTCAAACTCCTCCAGCTCAGCAAATTCAATAATTTCAGGATATTTTTCAATCATGAATTTTTCTGTATATCCTAAAAGCGCCCCTCTGAAAAAAATATTTTCCTTAATAGTAAGGTCTCCGTCAAAGCCTGTTCCAAGCTCCAGAAGAGCTGAGATCTGTCCTTTTGTCACCAGACTGCCCTTCTGAGGTCTTAATACACCGCTGATAGCCTTAAGAAGAGTAGATTTTCCTGCACCGTTCGTTCCGATTATTCCAAGAAAATCTCCTTTATCTAGAGTAAATGATACATTATTTACTGCCCAGAAATCCTTTACCTCATATTTTCCTGTCAGCTTCTGAATAAGATATTCTTTAATTCCGATATCCTTAAAATCTCCTACAAGATATTTAACGGATACATTTTTAACATCAACAACCACTGTTATTCTCCTTATATTTAAAGCTTATTCTTTCTTCCGCCTGCCTGTTCATCAAAAACACAGGACTTAAAAAGCTCATTAAAATATTTTCCGCCGTCTGATGCTGCCTGCATAAACGGTGCATAAGCGTCACTGCCAGATATATCATAAAGCAGAGGCACATCTGAAAAATGCCTTATATATTCATCTGCGAAATCAAGCTCGCCCTTATGTATTTCATTTATAAGCTCTAGGTTTTCAGCTTCACTGTCAAACCTAAGACCAAGCCTTCCGTTATCCGAATAATAACCCCTGAAGGACGGCTCAGGCGCTCCGAAAAGCAGCTCAAAATAAATGTTATGTCCGACAGACGGCATATGTTTTTTATAAATATCCCTGTTTTCAACAGATGAAAAGCAATACGATACCAGATCTCCTTGCTTCAAAAAAGTTTCACTGAAATCACTGTCAGGCTGATATGCGGAATTATATCCTGCCACAACAGAGGTCACCTTACAATCAAGCCCCCATTTTTTGTTTACCAGCGCATCAAAAATAATTCCTCCGCTGCCTGCCCAACCGCAGTCTACTGTAAGCACATGAGAACAATCACTGAGAAGCTTACTGAAATAATCGCAAACCACCTTGTTCATATCACTGTATCTGATATTGATTTCCTCTTTTTTTTCTGTCAAAGCATCTCTTAAAGCATTCGCATTATTTGAGGTAAGCAATTCATCGGGAGCAAGCCCCGTTTCAATACCTACAAGCTCCATAGCTTCAAGAATATCTTTAATTTTATATCCGCAGTTTACCTTCTGAAAAATAAATCTGCGATAATAATCATATAGAAAAATATCCGCACTAAGCTTTGCAGCTGCTGTTCTTGACCAATATACGTATTCGGTTTTTTCATTTGGAAAAAGCTTATCATATATTTTTTTCAGAATATATCCGTCACGAGAGAAAAACAATATTTTATCACTATTTCTCAGCTCTGCCTGAAAATGTATAAATTTGCAATAACCGAGCGCAAGAATGCCTCCGACTTTAAAACCGTATTCATAGGCAGGAGTATATTCATTATACCCCGAATACAACCATGGATTAACTATTCCCCTATATGCCGAACCGGTTATATATGACATATCAATAGTACGGTGTCTGTTTCCGGAATGATTTACATTCGGATAATAAACAGCTTTTATTCCTGCTTTTTCAGCACCGTTTACGTCTGCTGCATGGTTATCTCCGATATGTATCATCATATCAGACGAAAGAGCTTTTTTAACTATTTGAAAAAGTCCTCCTCCATATTTTCCGCAACCATGCTCACAGGAAACAAAAATCCTTTCAAAACCGACAAAACCATTCTTTCTCAGAAGCTCCGAAATAAATTCCGATGGAAGATACATATCTGAAGTAACCGCAATCCTTGCGCCCTTTCCGAGACATTTATTCCATACTGAAAGCATATATGGATTTGCATAGCAAAGTGTTGCTTCTGATTCAAGCTCTGCTCTTATTCCCACATCAGCAGATATCCCCGTGAGCTTTTCAAGCACATTATAAATATCACTTAAGGATATTTCACCATGCTCAGATATTTCTCTTGCTTTACGTTCAGCTTCTATGCGTATTTTTCTGAAATCCGGTATCCCGAGCCGTGCTCCTACTACATAAAAAAGATCAGTCGGAGCAGAAAATGGACGGAATATCAATGTATCAAAAATATCAAATGAAACCATACCATATTCACAAAGAATGTCCGCAAGCTCATCGGGAGATTTATCAAAGCTTTCTTTTGATTCACAAAGAACAAGCTTTGTTCTTCCGGGATTTTCCTCAGCTTTATTGGGAAAACCGCCGGTTATATTAAGCCACGCAAGATAACACCATGAAAGAAGCGGATACTTTCCATGACGTTCAGGATTTTCATTTACATAGCGCTCATATTTTATTTTTATATAAGGGTTTCTGTTTACAAGCAGCTTATACAGCTTAAGCTTGATACTCACAGCAGCATTCAGCCCTTTCTGATATTCTAAATAAAACTAAATACATATTATCTTTTTTATTATATCACATATCAGTTGAATTTTCAATAAAACGCAATAAAAAAATACTTTTTATTATAATTTTCGTGATTATTCACAAATGTTTGTAAATTCTGACAAGTACCGAATACTTATTGTGTCATAAAAAAACCTGACAGCAATATTCTTGCCATCAGGTTTAGCAGTTGAAAAAAAATCAGCAGTTAAAAAACTTAACTGCTGATAGTGCCGGCACAGTCCTATCTTCCCGAGTCGCTACCAACTAAGTATTTTCGGCGTTTGTGAGCTTAACTTCTGTGTTCGGTATGGGAACAGGTGGATCCTCACAGC
>JAFUOZ010000095.1 GCA_017481565.1 Oscillospiraceae bacterium
GGGGGCTTCCTGTGAGGTACATTCTTCCTCGGCAAAGGCGGCAGTAATAGGAATGACCAAAGCACTTGCCAAGGAACTGGGTCCATCGGGAATAACGGTAAATTGTGTTGCTCCGGGAGTTATAGATACCGAAATGAACGGCAGTCTTGATGAAGAGACTATGGAGTGTTTAAGACAGGAAACGCCTCTTATGAGAATAGGAAAGCCTGAGGACGTTGCAGAGGCAATAAGCTTCTTTGCTTCCGAGAGAGCTTCCTTTATAACAGGTCAGGTGTTGTCCGTTGACGGAGGAATAGCCGTCTGACAACAGAACAGGAGATGACTATGAATGAAACTCAGCTTCTTGATACGGTAATAGAGATAGGACGCAGGCTTATTCAATGCGGAGCGGAAATATACCGTGCTGAAGAAAGCATAAAAAGAATATGTGCTGCTTACGGATATAAGAATGCGGAAATGTTTGCTATTCCCGCAGGAATCATAGTTACTGTGGTAAAGTCGGACGGAGAACCTCTTACAAGGACATGCCGTGTAGGCAGACGGGAAACCAATCTTGACAGGGTGGATAAATATAACAGTCTGTCAAGGTTTATATGCAGTACAAGGCCTGATTATGATACAATAAAGCGCAAAATGGCTGCAATAGAAGCACGAAAGGTGTATAGTACCCGTGCGGAGATCATCAGCTATGCTGTTGCAGGAACTTCCTTTGCTTTTACCTTCGGCGGAGGGATAAGAGAGGCTGTGGCTGCTGCAGTTATATGTGTAATGATATTCTTTTTGAGGGAATTTCTCCACAAATTGAATTCAAGCGTATTTTTAAGAAGTGTTGTCTGCTCTATGATAGCGTCGTTTGTTGCATTGTCACTTAATTATATCGGTATTATAGACGGCTTTGACAAGGTGATAATCAGCGCACTTATGACGCTTGTTCCCGGAGTTGCCATAACAAACTGTATGCGTGATTTTATTGCGGGAGATCTTGTTGCGGGAATATACACCCTTACAGAAGCTATTCTTACAGCGGCAGGTATTGCTGTAGGTGCAGGTTCGGTAGTGGCTGCCGCAATTCATGGCTGATAGGGGAGTGATAGAATGAAAGATGTATTGTCCGATATAATCATACCCTGTCTGCTGACTGCGATCTCATGCGGTGCATTTGCCATACAGTTCAATATACGTCCTGCACATCTTGCCTGCGCTTCGGTGGGAGCTTTTATGAGTGAATTCATATTCCGTATTCTTGAGCTTGGCGGAGCAAGTGAGACACGGTGCAGTCTTGCAGCCGCCGCTGCAGCCGCCGTATATTCCGAAATAATGGCACGCAGACTTCATGTTCCTGCGAATATGTATCTGATAACTTCGATTATACCGCTTGTTCCCGGCGGAATGATGTATTATACCATGTCGGCACTTATTCTGAATGATATAGATACAGCTTCTGAGCTTGCACTGAGGACCTGCGGTATTGCAGGTTCGATTGCAATGGGAATATTTATGGTATCATCTGCCGTAAGATTGCTCAAATATGCAGCCGATCATTCAGAGCCTGTAAAGAAAAAAAGGAATACTACTAAAAAAGCGGAGAAAAAGCTTCCGAAAAAGAAGCCTCCGCAGAAACGTACCTATAAAAATATGCATTGATGAGGTTGATCATTATGTCAAAAACAAACTGTGAGACTTGTGTATACTATGTATATGACGAGGATTATGACTACTACTGCTGTGATATGAATCTGGACGAGGATGAGATGTGCCGCTTTATGACAGGCAGCTTTGATAATTGTCCCTATTATAATCTTGATGATGAATATCAGCTGGCGAGGAAACAGTAATGGAAAGGACAAGACTGAGAATACGCTTTCATGGCAGAGTGCAGGGCGTAGGCTTCCGATACAGAGCATATCATGCGGCTGATTCACTCGGTCTCACAGGCTGGGTGAAAAATTGTTCCGACGGAACGGTGCTTGCCGAGATACAGGGGATAAGAAGCGATATTGAACGCATGATAGCAATGGTGGGGAACGGAACATATATTGATATAACAGACACGGAAATAAAAAATCTGCCTGTTGACAGCGATGAATACAGCTTTAAGATAAAGGATTATTAAGGTGATGATTTTATGAAATTCAAAGCAGCGGTATTTGATCTTGACGGCACATTGCTTGACACACTGGACGATCTGACTGACAGTGTAAATCATGCGTTATCTCAATGCGGATATCCTGTACATACCCGTGATGAGGTATGCTCATTTGTGGGAAACGGCATAAAAAATCTGATGAAAAAAGCTGTTCCCGACGGAGAAAATGATCCTCTTTTTGAAAAGGCGTTTTCTCTTTTCAAGGAGCATTATGCAGAAAATTGTCTCAATAAGACTGCTCCTTATACCGGCATTATGGATATGCTGAAAAAGCTGAAGGAATTAAATGTAAAAACAGCGATAGTTTCAAATAAGGCTGATTTTGCAGTAAAATCACTGGCTGATGATTTTTTCGGCGGACTTGTTCTGTCTGCAATAGGTGAGCGTGAGGGCACAGCAAGAAAGCCTGCTCCCGATACAGTTTATCTTGCTCTTAAGGAGATAGGTGCAGACATATCCGAGGCTGTATATATCGGTGATTCCGATGTTGATATAAAAACAGCAGCAAATGCAGGAATACCGTGTATTTCGGTGTCATGGGGATTTCGTTCAAGGGAATTCCTGCTTGAACACGGAGCGGAAATAATAATAGATTCTCCCGATGAATTATTTGAGTATTTGTAATATATAAACAAGATCAATTCTGTAAATAAATCAAAATTGTACAAAATCGACACAAAACTATTGACCTTTTGAATAAATTATGATAAAATAATACATGTAAACTTATATTACATAATGAAACGGAGGGAACCGATTATGAAGAAATTTATTGTTACTATCGCAAGAGAGCATGGCTCAGGCGGAAGAATTATCGGAAAAAAACTGGCTGAAAATATCGGAATAGCCTTTTATGACAGGGAGCTTATTTCCATGACTGCCAAAGAAACGGGACTTTCCGAGGCATTTATCAATGAGATAGAGGATCAGAAGCCATCCAGCCTTTTATATAGTCTGTATATGGGTACATATGTTCCTAATGTTTATGATGAAGCCTTTGTTGCACAGTCAAATCTTATCCGTTCTATTGCAGATAAGGAATCATGTGTTATTGTAGGCCGCTGTGCCGATTATATCTTAAGAGAATATGAAAACTGCTGTCATTTCTTTATCCATGCGCCTGTTGAAGCAAGAGCAAAGCGCATTGTTGAGGAATACGGAGAAAAGGTAAAGGATCCTGTTGCGGCGATAAAAAAATGGGATAAAAAGCGTTCCAACTATTATAATTTCATAACCCAGACCAAATGGGGCAGGGCGCAGAATTATAATATGACTATTGACAGCTCGATCGGTATAGATCAGTCTGCAGGCATGATCGAGGATTATCTTCGTCATTCGGGAATGCTCGATTGATCGGATATTTGTAGCTTTTTCCGTAAATCACATAAAAAACAAGGGGCTGTAAAAAGCCCCTTTTCTATTTGTTATCTCAAAGGAATTCTGACATAATATTTTTCGTTGTCTTCATGGTGTATATATCCGTTACAGCTTAACATAACATGAAGTGATGCGGGATTATCCTTATTGACTCTCAGATAAAGTTCGTTTTCAGGAACGATCCTTTCAGCTTCTCTGATCGTCATCTGAAGTCCTTTTTTGGCATAGCCCTTTCCACGATATTTCTTGTCTATGAAATATCCGATATGTCCTGCGCCTTCAATAAGGGAGGGACACAGATGATGACGTATTCTGAATTGTCCTACGATCTCGTCATTATCCCAAAGAAAAAGAAAGGTTTCGGGAACATATCCATCAGGAAGATTTTCTCCCTTTGAATAGTCAGTCATTGCCTTAAGTGCTGTTTTTTCATAATCGTCCCTTTTTATATTATACCAACAGTTTGTAAAGCCGTTTTCATCGGAAGGAATATTACGTACAAAAAGATATTCCTTTTCTGTATCGCCTGTGCCTGCTTTTTTCAGATAAAGCATAATAATAACCTCATTACAGTATTTCAATAAAATAAAGTGTATCTCCGCTTGATATAGCAGCCTTGTTCTGCATAAAGCTGCTTGCATCCGGTAAAATCGGGTTTCCGCCGTATGTGAAAAATACATTTTCGGTCTGTCCGTTAAAGCGGTAAAGACGAAATCCGCCGTATTCCTCTGCAATAATACCTTTATTACAGGGAAGTACAGCAAATGCTGTTGTCATTGTATTACTGCCGCTTTGCAGGCTTCTGCCGTCGGTGCAGTAAAAAATATAATCGGGGTAGGCATTGTACCACAGATCATTATGTTCATCAAGATTCATTGCTATAACATCAACGATATTCTGCATATGATATGCCATAACTTCGGTACGGTTACCGTATTCATCAAAAATATGTATGGGAGATGATCTGCGGAGACAGTATTCATCATACATACCCATGATTATTGTCTTATCGTCAGTTACAAGTGTTTTGTTATAGGCTGCATAGGGTGCAAAGCTTATCCGACGGTATTCATGATGTTCGCTATTGAGAATGATACCGATATCGCCCTTTCTGTTCTGTCCGATAAGAATAATATCATTGCCGAAGGGGTGAGCAGAATAAAGCTTTTCGGTATATTCTGATAAGGGGATATATTCGTATGCAATAATATCTCCGCAATACCAATCAGGCAGAATACGTATAACAGCGTAGTTGTATTTAAGTGTATAATTACTTTTCAGAATATGATGATCCTCAGCGAAAAGCAGATAGATCATTCCGTCAGAACCGACAGTACGGCTGTGACAGCTCATATTATCATCAATCTCACACTCTTTTTTAAGCTTTTTTATGCTGATACAGCCTGCGGCTTCATATTTCATACTTTCACCTCTGTTGTCTGCTTTGATGTATTATTATATCATAAATATAATGCAGCAGTCAAGTGGATCATACAAAAATATATTCCAAAAGCTGAATACTATATACAAAAAATGCAAAAGTGCTTGACGAAAGCTTGTTAATTTGTTATAATACAATATGTATTAGTATTTCTGTGAGGTGCTGAAATGAAATCGAATAAACTCACCGGTATATTGTTTGTAATATATCTTCTGTTAGTTGTGGCATCTATAGCAATGGTTCCTATATGTACGGCATTAGATAATTTCGAGCCTGAATATGACTTCATAGAATTTAACAGCTGGTATCTTGACAGTGAGCTTACTCAACCTGTCGATACCTCTGAGCCTTCCGATATAGAGGGGTATCAGAGAGACAAGCCTATGAGCTTTTTTGCAGTCCTTCCCGATAGGCTTGAAAAGGGAACATCCTTACAGTTTAAAATGAAAAACAGCTTTACCGAAATATATTTTCTTGATCCTGACGGGTCAAGAGAGCTTATCAGAGAACGTGATACAGTAAATACAAGACTATACGGCAGATCTGTAGGTACGGTAATGATAGATATTCCTCTTGATTCAACTGATGCGGGACGCAAAATGGAGATAGTGTTCATACCCTGTTATGCGGATACAAGCTGTTATCTGGACGATTTCAAGCTGGGTGATTCTTCCGATATAACGGCCTTTTCTCTTTCGGACAGAAGTATAAGTGCGGCTATCTGTGTTATCATGTTTTCGTGCGGCATACTTCTGATGGTTATCCATTTTGTAATAAAGAGAATATCCCCCGATATGAGTACCGAGCTGTTTTATCTGGGACTTTTTGCGGCAACAACATCATGCTGGGCACTTGTTGAAACCAAATATCTGAACTTTTTTGAAGTGGATACGGGTGCACTTCATAATCTTTCGTGCATGATACTTACACTTATCATACTGCCGCTGTTCATGTTCTATCAGCGTGATTTCGGAAAGCGTAATTCAAGGATCGTTCCGTTTGTATGTATGGTATCTATAGTGAATTATCTGCTTTGCAGTTTTCTCCATTTCAGCGGAATACTTGATTTTCACGATTCGCTTACCATAACACATATTTCTATTGGAATTGGCTGTGCAGGTGTTATTTATTCTACCTTAGTACGTATTTTCAAGGATAAGATACGCTATAAGACAGACGCTGTATCTGTTGTGGGAATGGTTGTTATTGCACTTTTTGCCCTGATAGATATACTCAGATACCGTACAGGCGGAGTGGGAGACAGTGCACTCTTTACAAGAATGGGTCTGTTGGTATATATTATCACTCTGGGAATATACAGTCTCAGCTATACCGCTGAAATGGTAATGAAGGGGACAAAAGCAGAGCTTATAAGCCGTCTTGCCTATGAGGACGGTCTTACAGGTATGGGAAACCGTACCGCATACAAGGAGCATATTGCAATGCTTGACAATAATTCCGAGCATACCTTCTTTGTATTTGATATCAATAATCTTAAGTATGTAAATGACAATATAGGTCATCAGACAGGAGACAAGATGATAATTGCCGCATCAAAAATAATTGACAAGGTGTTTTCTCCCATAGGAAAATGCTATCGTATAGGCGGCGATGAATTTATCTGTGTATGTGAATCGGCTCAGGATACTGAAAAATACAGTGTTACTTTCTACAAAGAGCTGACCGATTATGCAGAAAACAATACACTTGAATTTCCTCTTATGGTAGCACTTGGAAGCAGTACAAGCAAAAAGGGCGACAAGCTCAGTGAGGTTATAAATATTGCCGATCAGAATATGTATTCCTGCAAGGCAGCGCTTAAGCAGTCAGCTAAGATCACTGCATCCGCTCATTGATGATCATAATTCTGTTAGTGAAGCACTGATTAAAGTCATAAGCAGCATTTTTTATTACTTCGGCAATTAAACAGTTTGATTAACTATTTCTAAATTACAATAATTGTCGTATCTGCGACTTTTTTGAAAAATCAAGCACCGAGCAATCAAATTATATTATTGCCGAAGTAATAATACCGCATACTCAGTCTGAGCATGCGGTATTTTCAGTTTTCGATAAATTCAAGGAATTTTTCAGCGGTAAAGGGAGTCTGGCGTTCATTTACCACAAAGCCTACCTCACGGCTGCCGATAGGGTTTTTTATAGGTATTTCCATAAGCCTGCCGCTTTTGATATCATCTTCGATAAAGCTGCGGATAACACAGGCAAGCCCCAGACCTGTTCCTGCAAATTCAATAAGCATATCCATTCCGCTTACCTCTAATATTCCCGAACGTTCAGCCGCTATTCCGTTTGAACTGAAATAACGGTCGATATGACGGCGTGTTCCGTTTCTTGTATCAAGGAGCATGATCCCTCCCGCACGCTCGATAAGCAGATTTATTTCCTCTGAGGAAAGGGGAGAGGATACTGAAAAACCTATTCTATCAAGAAAGGCGGGTGCAGCAGTAAGTACATCGCTTATGCTTCCCAGTGAGATAAAGCGTTTTCCTGTAAGATCCTGCGGACGTACCATCAGCGCAAGGTCGATACTTCCGCTTTCAAGCATTTTATCGGTCTGCACCGAGGACTGACAGTCTATCGTTATCCTTATCTGAGGATTTTCCTCACCGAAGCCCTTCAGATAGGGGAGCAGCATATGACGGCAGAGAACAGCACTTGCTCCGATGCGAAGATGTCCGCCGCCCTTTTCAACAAGTCCTCTTATATAGCTTTCGGCTGCATTTATTTCACTGAATGCATTTTTAAGATGACCGTAGAGAACAGAACCCTCATCGGTAAGAGTTACTCCTTTTCGTCCTCGTCTGAACAGCTTTACTCCAAGTGAATCCTCCAACAATGATACCGCACGGCTTATTGCAGGCTGGCTTATAAAAAGCTTTTCGGCTGCCCTGGATATACTTCCGCATTCTGCAGCGGCATAAAATATCCTGTATTGATTTAGACTTATTTCATTTATCATTTCTATCACCTATGTATAACTTATTGTTATATTAAATATGCTTAATATGTATTTGAATTATACCATAATATATGATATAATTCAAGTATGTAATAAAAAATACTGTGGTTTTTCTTATGAAAAGCACATTATCAAGGAAGGAACGTGTATAAAAATGGGCATGACAATGACTCAGAAAATTCTTGCTGCACACGCAGGTCTTGAAAGCGTTACGGCAGGACAGCTTATCAAATGTAAGCTTGACATGGTACTGGGAAATGACGTTACTACTCCCGTAGCAATCAATGAATTCAACAAATTCGGCTTCACACAGGTTTTTGACAAGGATAAGATATCCATGGTAATGGACCACTTTACTCCAAACAAGGATATCAAGTCTGCCGAGCACACAAAGCAGTGCCGTGTATTTGCAGGCAAGTATGATATCACACATTATTATGATGTGGGAGATATGGGTATTGAGCATGCGCTTCTTCCCGAAAAAGGCATTGTAGCATCAGGTGAATGTATCATCGGTGCAGACAGTCATACCTGTACATACGGTGCTCTCGGAGCATTCTCCACAGGTGTAGGCTCTACCGATATGGCAGCAGGTATGGCAACAGGAGAGGCATGGTTCAAGGTGCCCTCCGCTATCAAGTTCAATCTTACAGGAAAGCTCAATGAATATGTAATGGGTAAGGACGTTATCCTTCATATCATCGGCATGATCGGTGTTGACGGCGCACTTTACAAGTCAATGGAATTTATGGGCGAGGGTCTTAAGAATCTTTCCATGGATGACAGACTTTCAATGGCTAACATGGCTATTGAAGCAGGTGCAAAGAACGGTATCTTTGCGGTTGACGATGTAACTATCGAATATCAGAAGGGCAGAGTTGACCGTGAATACAAGATATACGAGGCTGATGCAGATGCTGAGTATGAGGCAGTTTATGATATCGATCTTTCACAGATCAAGCCTACAGTTTCATTCCCTCATCTTCCCGAAAATACAAAGACCACCGATGAATGCGGTGAGGTAAAGATCGATCAGGTAGTTATCGGTTCATGTACAAACGGACGCTCCGAGGATATTGAAATGGCTGCACGTATAATGAAGGGCAGACATATCGCAAAGGGCGTACGCTGTATCGTTATCCCCGCAACACAGGCAGTTTACATGGAGGCTATGCAGAAGGGCTGGCTTGCAACATTTATTGAGGCAGGCTGTGCGGTATCAACTCCCACCTGCGGACCCTGTCTTGGCGGTCACATGGGTATTCTTGCACAGGGCGAGCGTGCAGTTGCAACAACAAACAGAAACTTTGTAGGAAGAATGGGTCACCCCGAATCTGAGGTATATCTTGCATCTCCTGCGGTTGCTGCTGCTTCTGCAATTACAGGAAAGATCTCAGATCCTTCTGAGATCATGGGTTAATATAGAATAAACGAAAGCGAGGATTTTTATTATGAAGGTCTGCGGAAAGGTACATAAATACGGCGATAACGTTGATACAGACGTTATCATTCCTGCAAGATATCTGAATACAGCCGACCATAAGGAGCTTGCAGCTCACTGTATGGAGGATATAGATACTGAATTTGTAAAGAACGTAAAGGAAGGCGACATCATGGTTGCGGAGCAGAATTTCGGCTGCGGTTCTTCCCGTGAGCACGCTCCCATTGCTATCAAGGCAAGCGGAATCTCCTGCGTAATTGCGTCTACATTTGCTAGAATTTTCTATCGTAATGCTATCAATATCGGACTTCCCATTCTTGAATGTGACGCTGCCGCAAAGGGTATTAATGCAGGTGATGAAGTGGAGATCAATTTCGATACAGGCGTTATCACAAACAAGACCAAGAATGAAACATATCAGGCACAGCCGTTCCCTGAGTTTATCAAGGATATCATTAATAAGGGCGGACTTCTTAATTCTTTAAAGAACTGATATATTGAAAGGATAATACACATGAAAAAGAATATCGCAGTTATCAAGGGTGACGGAATAGGCCCCGAAATAGTTACCGAGGCTATGAAGATCCTTGATAAGATCGCAGAAAAATACGGTCATGAATTTGAATATGATCAGGTACTTATGGGCGGCTGCTCAATAGACGAATACGGCGAGCCTCTTACAGATGATACTATTGCACGCTGCAAGGCAGCAGACGCTGTTCTTATGGGCTCTATCGGCGGAAATACCACAACATCACCCTGGTATAAGCTTCCTCCCAATCTTCGTCCCGAGGCAGGACTTCTCAAGCTTCGCAAGGAGCTGGGACTTTTTGCAAATCTCCGTCCCGCAGTGCTTTATTCACAGCTTTCAGGCGCTTGTCCACTTAAGGAGGAGATCAGCGCAAAGGGCTTTGATATGCTTATCATGAGAGAGCTTACAGGCGGTCTTTACTTCGGTGAAAGAAAGACCGAAGAGGTTGACGGTGTTATGACTGCCGTTGATACGCTTTCCTATAATGAGAATGAGATCCGCAGAATTGCAGTAAAGGCTTTTGATGTTGCAATGAAGCGCAGAAAGAAGGTAACATCTGTTGATAAGGCAAATGTACTTGATTCCTCTCGTCTCTGGAGAAAGGTAGTTGAAGAGGTAGCCAAGGATTATCCCGAGGTTACTTTAGAGCATATGTTAGTGGATAATTCCGCTATGCAGCTTGTAAAGGAGCCTGCACAGTTTGACGTTATGGTGACCGAGAATATGTTCGGAGATATCCTTTCCGACGAGGCTTCCATGATAACTGGTTCAATCGGTATGCTGGCATCTGCAAGTATGAACGAGACAAAGTTCGGTCTTTATGAGCCCAGCGGCGGCTCCGCTCCCGATATTGCGGGACAGAACAAGGCAAACCCCATTGCTACAATTCTTTCCGCAGCAATGATGCTCCGTTATTCTTTTGACATGAACGAGGAAGCAGACGCTGTTGAAAATGCAGTAAATGCCGTTCTCGATGAAGGTATCAGAACAGGTGATATCATGTCCGAGGGCATGAAGCTTGTTTCCTGCTCCGAAATGGGAGATATTATTGCTTCAAAGCTTTGATATGTAGATTAAATCAATAAAATCAATAAGCATAGTATATGTTTTGGCGTATACTATGTTTATTTTTGTGTACTGTATTTTAAAAAAATATTGACAAATATTGTGATGTGTGATATACTAAAAAGCGTAATAACATAAAACGGAAATTGAGGTTCCTTAAGGAACCTCTGATTAAATCGTTTCACGACCCACTCAGTCAATTTTGCCGCTGCGGCAAAGGCATTTTCGTGGGTTTGAAACGATGCCTACGGCTTTAATCAGCGCTTCCTTAATTATCAATAAAAAAGCAGTTGATTTATTTATAAACAGAATTTTAATGAGGTTATGACAATGAAAAAAATCAAAGAGTATAAGCGTTCTCTTATTGTTCTTGCTGCAATAATTGCCTTACCGTTTATAGTGTATGGTGCATATAAATTGGTTTCGGTATGTACAAATCCCGGTACAGTAATTTATAAACATTCAAGCGATATAACAGATACAGAATTTACATTCAGAACAGTAGTTATTGGTGATAATAAAATTCGTCTTGAAATCGATCATTATCAGGGAAGAGGTCCTCTTTTGCTTGATCATCCTTTTTATGAAGCAGGAGAAAGTATATTTCCGAGAAAAAGAACATATGAAGAAATAACACTTCCCGAACAATTCAACATATCCGCTGAAGGTCTTGTGAAGAATAAAGAAGGATACTATTCTAAAGAAATTTTTCTTCAGGATCAAAAGGAATATTATTTACCTGAATTTTATGCCGATTATTATACAGGCGGAAATACTTTATGTTTTCCCATTATATACGAAATGAATGATGGAAGAAAATATGTTATTTATAAAAAATTTGAATATCTGTATATAAAGGAAATCAATACAGATAAATTATGATAAAAAGGCAATGATCCGTATGAGCTTTGTATACGGATTATTGCCTTTTTTGTATGTTTATGTTATAATTTAAAATGATATATTCAGAGAATATTGCAGTCTGAGGTTATTTGTATATAGTAAGCAGTGTGTTTTCACTAAGCTTTAGCAGGGTTTCTTCTTTGAGGTTATAAAATGTACACTGCTGTTGTGATATCTCTTTGAATATACATTTATCGGTAATGTTATCCGCCATAAAATACATTATACCTATATATTCAAAGCCATTTTCATTTAGCATGTTATTTATAAAGGATATCCATTGATTTACATCGGTGATGAAATAATCTATTTTATCGGCAGCCATTCTGCAATCTCTGTCATTTCCGAGGATTTTTTCAATCTTTTCAAGATTATTGTAATAATGCTCAATGCTGTCTTGCATACCTATTCCTGTATCGGCAGAAGTATCACTGTAAAGCTGATATACAGACTCATTTCTGTATAAAAGCTTATTAAGGGTATGATTATTCACATGATAAAGAGGATAATTATATATTTTTGATATATTATCTATAACAATATCGCTTAATTTATCAGGGAAAAACAGCAATATTCTTAGGCTCATAATAACATCAGCTCCATAGTTGTTTTATATATTATATAGCATAATGCGGATAAAGTCAAATATAATGAAAACACAGAGGTGAAATAATGAATAATTCCGATGATATACGCTATGAAATAAGAAATGATATAGAAGAAATAATCAAAATGAATAATATAGACCGCAATAAATTTCACGAAGCGGATAAACTCAGCTATAAAAAAATAACCGATAAGCTTTATTATACCTTTTGTGATTACAATAAATATCCGACGGTGCAGACCTCATATATGTGGACAAGACTGAGAAAGGACTGCAAAAGTACAATATTTGCATATCGCAGTGCATTTTCAGATGAGAAAGAATATTTCAGGACTGTCGCAGAAGAGATATCCGATGAATATTCGGATAAATACCTGTATCTGATAACAGACGGCGGCTGGGTCTATGAGGGTGTTTTAGGTGAGATGATAAATGTACTGTGCCGTATTCCGCCGTATATAGAGGAGTTTTATATTTTCCCTAAGGATAATTCTTGGCTTATCATTCACACAGATGACGGTGAATGTATGCTTAAAATAATGAAATAAGGTGATATAATGGATATTGTTACCGAAAATACATATTACGAATTGAATAATATACGTGTTGATTTTATATATGATAAATCTGTTGACGGTATGATACTATGCAGAGGAAGAGGCAAAGCAGAGGTAATGCATATTCCCGACAGGATAAACGGAAAGGCTGTAAAGGAAATTGAAAACGGAATAACCGAGGGTATCAGCGGAATGCGTGAAATAAAGGTAAGTGATGACAATGAATATTTTCGCAGCTGTGATGGTGTGCTTTTTGATAAGAAGATGACAGGTCTTTTATGGTATCCCGATAAAAAGCGGGACGCAGAATATATCGTTCCTAAGGGAGTGAAATACATAGGAGATGAAGCCTTCGGAAATCAATATCTTAATAGGATAGTTATCTCTGAGGGTGTTGAGAGTATATATCAGTATGCATTTGCAGGCTGCAGAGAGCTCAGGGAGATCGTTCTTCCATATAGTCTCAGGAATGTTTATCTTAAAGCGTTTGCAAACTGTAAAAATCTGAAAAGGGTGTATTACAGAGGAACAGAACAGCAGTGGCAGAATATTTTCATAGCAGAATTTAATGATGCTCTTTTGAATGCTGAGCTTATTTTAAAATAAAAAACTGCGGAAAAATAAAATTAAAAATATTCAAAATAACTATGTACATTTTCGGATAAATATGCTATAATAAAAGGGTATTATTTTTCGGAGGTGTTACAATGCCGGATTGGTTCGGTGCAGACAGGTTTGAGCGAGCCTTTAAATCAGCTTTGAAAAGATGCAATATAAGAATTTCAGATAAACTGGGTGAGGATATTTACATAGTAACCAACGGAAAATCCCAGCTTGAAATAAATACAGCCGCAGCACGCCGGCAGTTTTCCCGTACACGCAGTCAGGCAGATGCAGATTATTTTGCAGAGGGTATATATGAAAAGCTTCTTCTGGAGGACAGGCTGATATCATTTACAAATGCACAGGCATTTCTGCGGCTTTCGATAACAGATGAAAAGAATATTGAAAAGGGAATGATATATACCGATTTTGCAGGCACTCTGAAAAAGACAGTATGCTATTCGGGAGACGATATCGAGCTTCATATGCTCAGTGAAAGCGTACTTAAGCGATGGAGCGTTCCTGCTGAGGTGCTTTTTTCGGTGGCTGACAGAAATATGGGACGTATCCTTTCAAAAACTACCTACAGACAGGACGAGCTTGGTGACGGTATCAATGTAATAGGCTTTGAAGCGTTGGGAAGTCCTCTTACCGTTTCGATGCTCCTTTGTACCGATTTCAGAGAGCTTATGACCGATAAGCTTGGCGAGCGTTTTATGGCGGCGGCTCCGTCGATGGAAAGTATGCTTGCTGTTCAGGAAATATCAGGAGCGGTACTTGACAACCTTGGGGCAGCGGTGGTAAATGATCATAAATGGGCAGATAATCCGCTTTCAACGGATATTTTCCTGTTTACTCCTAAGGGCGTGACTGTGGCAAAGCATTTTGAACCTGCTTTATAATATGAAATGGAGATGTATTTATAATGAGTAAAAACAAGAATACAAAAAAAATACCTCAGGGACAGCAGAAAAAGCTGTGGCTGAGAATAGTTATGGGAGTTATGGCAGTTGTTTTGCTGCTGTCAATTATTATGTCCCTGGTGATGCCCGTATCGGCTGCGGAGGACGAGGGAAGTGTTACGGTAACAAGCTTTGACACGGGAAACCTCAGTGCTGCGCTTACGGAGGCAATGGACGGAGTTGACAGAAATAATATCAAAAGAGTATCAATAAGCGGCGGAACTCTTTCACAAAGCGATTATACCGCTATATGTGATATGCCTAATCTTGAATTTATCGAGCTTGCGGGAGCAGAAACGGAAAAGGGTATCGTTCCCGATAATGCACTGCCTGCAAGAAATCAGCTTACATATATCAGTCTGCCTTCCAATACAAAGGTTATCGGAAACAGTGCATTCAACAATAATAAGAAGCTTGTAAAGGTGAGTATGCCCAATACAGTCCTGGAAATAGGCAGCTATGCTTTTGATTCATGTATTGCACTTACCGATATTACA
>JAFUOZ010000096.1 GCA_017481565.1 Oscillospiraceae bacterium
CAGTTGGTAAGCTTAACTGAGATTATAGCTGTAAGACCTTCTCTTACGTCATCGCCTATGAGCTTATCGGCATTTTCTTTTATAAGATTGAATTTTTTGCCATATTCATTTATAACCTTTGTAAGAGCATTCTTAAAGCCATTCTCATGTGAACCGCCGTCGGTAGTATGAATGTTATTTGCAAAGGAACGGATATCCTCGTTATAGGAATCATTCCACTGCAAGGCGATCTCTGCAGTTGAATCACCCTTCTGACCGCTTACATAAATAACCTTATCCGAAAGAGCCGAAAGACCCTTTACCTTGTGGATATGATCTACAAATTCTCTTATACCGCCCTCATAGTGGAGAGTTTCCGACTGAATATTGTCATCATCTCTCAAATCAGAGAAAACGATCTTTACTCCCGCATTGAGGAAAGCCTGTTCACGAAGCCTTTTCAGCAGAACTTCATATTCATAAACGGTGGTTTCGGTAAATATTTCAGGGTCTGCCTTAAACTTAACGCTTGTACCCGTTTCAGAGGTTTCACCGATAATTTTCAGCTGCTCGTCATAATGACCGCCGTTTGTAAATTTCTGATAATGAATATGAGTACCGTCCTTGACAGTAAGCTCCAGCCATTCAGACAGTGCATTTACAACCGATGCACCAACGCCGTGAAGACCGCCTGCAACCTTATATCCGCCGCCGCCGAATTTACCGCCTGCATGAAGTATCGTGTAAACAACCGTAGCCGCAGAAATACCTTCCTTCGGGTGAATGCCCGTAGGAATACCTCGTCCGTTATCGGTAACCTCGATAACATCACCCTTGAGGATATTGACCTTTATCTCTGAGCAATAGCCTGCAAGAGCTTCGTCAATGGCATTATCCACAATTTCATAAACCAGATGATGCAGACCTCTCGGGCCTGTTGAACCGATATACATACCGGGACGCTTTCTTACAGCCTCCAGTCCTTCGAGAACCTGAATCTGGCTTTCGTCATATGCTGTTTCGTTGTTTACATTCTGAATTTCGGACATAACCTAACCATCCTTTGCGGGATACCCGCGGTATAATAAATTATTACTATTTGTAAATAACATACACAAGTAATACAATCTGTAATTATATATTATTACTATAAGTAAATTTAATCGTAAAATATACTTGTAGTACTTTAATATTTGTACTATTTGTATATTTAATAATATATTACTACATTTACAATACTAAAAGTTATATTTCATAATAAAATTACTAAAAGTATTTATTACATCTTTTTATCAATGTAGCAGGAGCAATAGGGGATATAAAAATCCTTTCTCTGCCGTCTCTTGTGGAAACTACAAAGGATTTCGGCATATCGTAGGAAACATTCACAGCCGCCTTTCTTTTTTCAGAGGCTGAAAGATATTCTCTTGTAATCTTTCCTACCGAGGTATTTTCGATATCAAAAATGCCTATAATATCGCAGTCTCTCACAGTAGTTTCACCAACGAGATGAATATACAAAGCCTATCCCTCCAGAATTTTTCCGCCGCTTACTCTGAAAATTTTTCCCTTAACATCACCGAGAACACGGCTGTCGCAGCAGGTGATAAAAACCTGCATATCGTCTATATTTTCAAGAATAAATCTCTGTCTTGCCGTATCAAGCTCACTGAGAACATCATCAAGCAGCATAACAGGAGCGTCACCTGTCTGATCCCTGATAATTTTTGCCTGAGCCAGCTTCATAGCAAGTACAGTGCTTCTCTGCTGACCCTGCGAACCGAACTCTCTTGCCGAAAGTCCGTTTATGGTAGCTATCACATCATCACGATGAACACCGTGAAGGGTATAGCCTGCTCTCAGGTCGTCATTGACATGATTTTTAAGCTTGCTGTAATATATTTCCGCAAGCTCGCCCTCATGGTCGGTACGTCCTTCAAGCTTTCTGTATATAGTTGACTGATAGTATAATTGCATTTTTTCTTTACCATCAGTAATTTTATTATATAAACTATCTGTATAAATATTCAAATTATTACAATAAGTATCACGAATTACTGAAATATACGCACCTGTTTTTGCAAGCTGAACATCCCACACATCAAGCTCATCAATTCGATGTCCCGAGCCGAAGGCTATCTCTTTTATCAGAGCATTTCTCTGACCCAGCAGATTATCATACTTGTTAAGTGCATATACAAAGGATTTTTTCAGCTGAGAAGCTGAAAGATCTATAAAGCTTCTTCTGTTATCGGGCGAACCCTTTGCAATAAACAGATCCTCGGGAGTAAAAACAACGCATTTCAGACTTCCGAACAGCCTTGAAAGCAGCGGAATTTTTACTCCGTTAAGAGTTATCAGCTTTTCACGCACATTGCTTTTCTTAACAGAAAAGGCTATCTGCTGATCTCGGAACGAATCTGTAAAATCCAGTCTTATATCAGCCTTATCCTTATCAAAGCCTATAAAATCCCTGTCTCTTGTCCCCCTGAAGGAGCGGCAGCCTGTCATAAGCCACACTGCTTCTATCAGATTTGTTTTTCCCTGAGCATTATCACCGCAGAAAATATTCATTTTCTCATGGGGAGCAATACTGACATCGGACAGATTTTTATAGCCGTCAGCAGAAAAGCTGTTTATTATCATTTGCCTGAAACCTCGAGACGCAGAATAATATCATCAGCGTGTATTTCAACAATATCTCCGCTGCGTATTTTTTTGCCCCTCATTGTGCAGCATTCGCCGTTTACATCAACAATTCCGTCAAGAATCATTGCTTTGGCTTCCGAGCCTATTTCTGCAGCTCCGGAAAATTTCAGCAGCTGATCCAGCTTTATAAACTCAGTGCTGATTTCAATTTTTTCAGTTTGAATATCCATATCAAGCAATTACCTCATTTATCAGCCTGCATCGTTTTTAAGTCTTACAGGAAGCACAAGGAAGGTGTAAGCGTCACCATCCACAGGAACTATTTTCATAGGTGAAAGACCGCCGTTGAGCAAAAGCTTTACCTTATCAGCCTCAGCAGCCTTGAGAGCGTCCAGCAGATATTTGCAGTTAAAGCCTATATC
>JAFUOZ010000097.1 GCA_017481565.1 Oscillospiraceae bacterium
GAGGGGGCAGGGGCGCTTTATCGCTTCTTTAAGATAAAGCTCAGATATTTATCCCCTACCATAATATTTGTGACGATACTTTCTCTTATCAATTCCTTCAAGCTTTTCAGAGAGGTATATCTGCTTACGGGAGATTATCCCTATGAGGGACTTTATCTATTGCAGCATTATATGAACAATACCTTCCGAAGCTTTGATTATCAGAAGCTTTCATCGGCGGCTATACTTATGATGCTTGTCATGTCGGTGATAATCGGAACTCTTATCTTTTTTGACAACAGGCTGGGAGGTGACATTGAGGAATGAGAAACTTTACTCTTACTAAAAAAATCAGGGAAAAGCTCATTATCGGTGTGCTTACTGTTTTTGCCGTGATATCTGCTGTCATATTCCTTATGCCTACCGTGCTTACGGCGGTAAATTCATTGATGACCACTACAGAGATAAATGCAAATTACGGTGCTGTATTCAGCAAGGCAGTCCCGGGAAGCCGTACATATATTTCAGATGAAATCAATCTAAAGCTCATACCTGACAAGGTATCTGCCGAGCAGTATAAAACTGTACTGCTTACAAGCCCCGATTATCTGATGAAGTTCTGGAATTCCGCAATGCTTACTGTTCCTGTGGTAATATTTCAGACGATAGTTGCACTGTTTGCCTCCTATGGCTTTGCACGTATAAAAAGCAGGCTTAAGGACGCTGTTTTCCTTATTTATGTTTTTCTTGTGCTTATGCCTTATCAGGTAACTATGGTGCCTAATTATATCGTTGCAGACAAGCTTGGTCTGCTTGATACAAGGTGGGCGATAATATTGCCCGGAATTTTTTCTCCCTTTGCTGTATTTCTGCTTACAAAGGTAATGAAGCGTATTCCCTCCGCATTCTATGAGGCGGCTATGCTTGACGGTGCAAGCGAATTCAGTATTTTTATCAATGTATATCTTCCCGTCTGCAGAAGCGCCATATTCTCGGTTATCATGCTTATTTTTATTGATTACTGGAATATGGTCGAGCAGCCGCTGATATTGCTTTCTAATTCGGAGCTGCATCCTCTTTCAGTGTTCCTTTCAAGGATAAATACCGAGGAGACAGGCATCGCCTTTGCGGTAGCGGTCATATATATGATACCGCCGCTGCTGATGTTCCTTTACGGTGAGGATTATCTTGTTGAGGGTATTACATATTCGGGCGGTATAAAGGGATAATGGTGACAGTATGGATATAAAAAAGAAAATTAATATTATTATAGCTGTGATTGATGTTATCGTTGCTGTTATTGTAGGTTCTGTTCTTATATACTGCTCGGGTCAGGCGAAAAGCGTATCGCTGCAGGGTGCGGCGGAGAAATGGGCAGGTGATATTACCGATTTCGGATATACGGCGGTTTCGGTATATACCGACAACAGTACAGCCTTTGATATCGGCAGGATATATTCAATGCGTACCAATATTCAGCAAAAGCTTGATGAACAGATAGCAGCGGGAAACAAGGGCAGTCTTTTTGCGGACTGCTGGTACGGCAAGCAGTATATCACACTTACTTCATCAAGAACATCGCTTTCGGCAGAGGCTTATGCAGTGGGCGGAAGCTTCTTTACGGTACATGAGCCTGAGATAATTTCGGGAAGTGTTTTTTCTCCCGATGATGTGAATATGGATACTGTTGTAATTGATGAAAATACCTCGTGGAAGCTTTTCGGCTCGGTGGATACGGCAGGTCTTACAGTCACTGCAGGGGATATACCGCTTTATATATCGGCGGTGATAAGGTCTCCTCATGAGGGGGAAAGGCTCAACGCTTACAAGGCGGACGGAAGTGTTCCTACGATATATATCCCAAGTCAGACGGCAGGCGTTATAACAGGCAGTGAGCCTAAGTTTACGGGATATGATATACTTATTCCCGACAAGATAGACGGCTTCGGCTCGGATATCGTAAAGGAGGCGGCAGGCTACAGCGAGGGCAGCAGCTATATGACTGTAACGGACAGCCGCTCCAGATTCGGTATAAAGGCTATAAACAAGCAGGCTGAAAAGCTTACGGGACTTGCAGGCTCGGAGTCGGTGATAGTCTATCCATGGTGGGAGGACGCTGCAAGGGGAGTTATTCTTAAGCTTTCGGTATGTATGAAGCTATGCTCGTTTTCTGTAGTGGTGCTGCTTATCTCGGCGGTATACTGGATAGTGATGCTTTGCTGGCTTGCGGCATTCGGAGCAAGAAAGGCATCTGACAAGGTCAATGCCGTTATCGAGCGGAAAAAGCTTATTGATTATTATATCAAGCATGATAAGCATGAGCTGGCGGAAAGCGTAAGGAACAAAAGAAGTTGATTTTTTCGGAAAGGAGAGGTGCGTAACAGCAGACGCACCTGACAGTTGAAAATGAATATTGAAAACAAGCAGATGAAGGCAAGACGTGATCTGATAAAGAATATAGCTATTATTTTTCTTGCAATAATGCTGGTGCTGACCTTTTTTTCCAATACGGTGATGAATATGTCTCTTCCCGAGGTATCGGCACAGTATGCGGTTGCGGAAACGGTCTCCGAGCAGATAAGAGGAAGCGGTACCGTAAAGGCAGGTCAGAGCTATGAGGTCATGGTCAATGAAACAAGAAAGATCAGAGGAGTGAATGTAAAGCAGGGTGACAAGGTAAATCAGGGCGATATCATATATACCCTGGAGGGCAGCGAAAGCGAGGAGCTTAAAACAGCGGAAAAAACTCTTCGTGAAATGGAGCTTGCATATCAGAAGGCGCTTATTGACTCCGAATCGGGCAGTAAGTACATAACTCAGATAATGGATATCAATAACAGCCGTGAGGATATCGCCGAAGCAGAAAGCGATATTGCACGCTTTGGCGATGAGGAAAATCTTAAGGTAAAATATGCTTCCGATTATTATGCGATCGAAAAGCTCAGAGAGGAAACGGAGCTTCTTAAGAAAAATGCAGGTTCGGTTTATGCAGGAAAATCCGCTGCCGAGCTGGAGGTAATGGCTGAGGAGCTTAATGCAGCGGTAACTTGTCTGGATACCGATGATTATTCCGCACTTCCGAAGGAATGGTATGATAAGATAACCGCTGCGGCAGAAAAAGCGGCTGTAAGCGATAAGGAAACACTTAACACCAGAAAAACAGCGATAGAAGGGTATATTGCAGCTCTTGATACAGAGGATATGCTTGCTCTTCCCACAAAATATTATAATCGTGTAAGAGAGCTTATCAGCAAAAAAAGCGACGCTCAGGCAGAATTTGATAAAAGAAAGAAAAATCTTGAGGAAATTCAGGGTGAAATCAGCGGAAACACTGATTACAGTGAAGAAATAAGATCATTATCAAAGCAGATCGAAAAAAAGGTTGCGGAACATTCAAATATTCTGGGTAAGATAGTGGGTCATAGCTATGAGGATTCAGCCGGAAGAGCTTTGCTTTTCGATCAGGCAAATTCACTCAGTATTGAGATCAAGCAGCTTAATGATGATATGGCTGAGCTTATGAAAAAACAGCAGAAGGGTTCTGCTGTGATCAATAAGCTGAACGCCGCACAGACTATGTATAACAAAGCTGAAAACGAGCTGGAAGCTGCGGCTGACGCACTTAACAAGGCAAAAAAACAGATCAAGACCGAGCTTATAGATGAATATACCGATGTAAAAGCAAAGCTGGAAGCACTTGAAGGAACAGAGCTTTCCGATGATGCACAGAATGCGGTAAGAGCCTTTGCCGATCTGAAAAAGGAAGCAAAGCTCTCTCTTAAGGCTGATATGGCTGCTGTCAATGCGGCTAAAAGCTATTCCGAAAAGAAAGCTGAGTATGATCAGCGAAAAGCTGAATTTGATATAAAGCTTACCTCTGACAAGGCTGCTATGGAGGATACTCTTAAGGAAAAAAAGCGCAGTCTTGAAAAAATGGAGCAGGAATTTTCTGTAACACAGATAACAGGAAATGCAGAATCACGAAAGGCAGCTCTCGATCTTCAGGAGCAGGCTCTTAAGATAGAGGATCAGAAGGCACTTATTCAGTCATACAAGGATAAGGCGGCAGGCGGAAGTATCACCGCTCCCGTAAGCGGCGTCATCAGCAGTCTCACATATACCGCAGGCGAATCTACTGCGGCAGGAAATGCGGCAGCTGTAATTGATATGACCGACAAGGGCTATTCCATCAGCTTTTCCGTAAAGACCGAGCAGGCAAAGAAGCTTAAGACAGGCACAAATGCTGATGTGGCAAACAATTACTTCGGCAGTGACATTACAGCAGTGCTTACTGCAATAAAAACGGATACATCAAATCCTCAGACAAATAAGCTGCTTGAATTTACCGTTACTGGAAGCGAGGTCACTCCCGGGGATACTATCACTCTCAATATCGGCGCAAAGGGACAGCAGTATCCTGCGGTTATCCCGAAAAGTGCTGTAAGAGAGGATAACAACGGAAAATATGTGCTTACGGTACAGTCAAAGGCAAGCCCTCTGGGAAGCAGATATTATGCGGTAAGATATCCTGTTGAGATAATCGCTCAGAATGATTCACTTGCTGCTGTAAGCGGACTTTCGGGAAGTGAATTTGTAATTACAGCGTCCTCCGTGCCTGTTGGCGACGGTGAGCAGGTAAAGCTTTCCGACAGTGAAAGCAGCTCCGAAAAATAAAATGGTTGACAAATCAGCATATATATGATAATATTATATGGACAGCATTTTGACAAATTTCGATTGAGACATTATCTGTCTCATATGACCGCCGTATAATCGGCAGAATGGAGAAAAACATTATGAACACAAAACAGAAGCTTATGAAGATCGCATGTATTCTTACAGCGGCTGCAGCCATGACAACAAGCTTTACGGCCTGCAGCAAGACCGACAACGGAACAGAGTCGGGCGGAAATGAAAGCGCAGTAGGAAATGAAGGCGGAAACGGAAACTCAGGCGGAAACTCAGGCGGAAACGCAGGGGGAAATTCAAACGGAAACGGCGGTGCCGCAGGACTTGTAAAAATAGAGTATGAGTCACAGAATATTCCTCTTCCCGAGGAAGTTGATTATGTTGATTCCTATTACAGCGACGGTACGAATATTTATTTTATCTACAATAAGTATGAGTATGATGAAAAGACTATGATTTCCAAGAATACCATATTCAAGTATACAATGGATATGGACGGCAATGTTATCAATAAATCCGAAGTTCCCATGGAGCAGATAAATGAGTATGACGCAATGGGAATGAACAGCACAAAATATATGGACGACGGTTCTATGTGGTATATCGAATATCACTACAATCAGGGCGCATATATGGGTGATTACGGTATTGCCGAGGATGATGTTGCTGTTGAAGTTGCTTCGGATTCTGATGTGGCTGTTGTTACTGCTGTAGCGGCAGGTGCTGAAAATCCCGAAAATGCCGAAACAACTGCTGCAGAGGAAACAGCAGACGCTGCTACAGAAGCTGTTACCGAAAGCAATATGCCTGCCGATACTTCGGTAGACACATCATGGACCGAGAAATATTATCTGAAGCACGTTGACAAAGACGGAAATCTGATCAAAACCATTGACATTGCCGAACTTCCTGTTGCTAAGGAAGCGGATTATCTTTCCGTATACTATTATGCGGTGGACGACAGCGGAAATATTGCTATGGTCATAAGCGGAAAGCTTTGCGTTATCGACAGCGAGGGAAATCAGCTGTTTACAAGCGAGGTGGAAAAGGAAAGCAGCTGGTGCAACGGTATCATAAAGGGCGGCGACGGAAATCTTTATGTGAATATGTATGAGCAGACAATGGACGCAGAGGGCATGTTTACAGGCGCTGCAAATGTACTTAAGAAGATCGATATTGCAGGTAAGAAGATAGAAGAACAGGGTATTACACTGAATATGAACATGAACAGTGTTACTGACGGTAATTCCGAATATCTTGCACTTTGTTCAATGTCATCTTCACTGTTCGGACTTAAGGCAGACGGTACTACAGAGCCTGTTATCAACTGGATAAACTGTGGTGTTGACGCTTCGTATGTAAATCAGTTATCCGTATGCGGTGATGACTATCTTATCACGACCTATGACTATAACGAAAACAAGAATGTATTTATCAGAGTAAAGAAGCTTGCCGAAAACGAGATCAAGGAAAGAATTCCTGTTGAAATGGCAGCTTATTACATCAGCGACGGTATGAGATCTGCAGTGGTTGATTTCAACAAGAATAATGATGAATATGTGATCCAGGTCACAGATTACAGCGAATACAACGATTATTCATCAGAGGACGGCTATGATGCAGGTCTTACAAAGCTTAATGCGGAAATTGCCGCAGGCGATGTTCCCGATATCGTAGCGAATAT
Organism: Oscillospiraceae bacterium; assembly: GCA_017481565.1. Taxonomy (GTDB): domain Bacteria; phylum Bacillota; class Clostridia; order Oscillospirales; family Ruminococcaceae; genus RGIG4694. The sequence goes on from JAFUOZ010000097.1 coordinate 6,353, forward strand.
TGACGCAAACTTCCAAAATTATGCGGATAAGGGACTTTTCCTTGATCTTAATCCTTATATGGACGGCGAGAACGGTATCAACCGTGAAGAATATCTGGATAACTTTTTCAGAGGTATGGAGGACAGCGAGGGCAGACTTTACGGAATGGCTTCCGAAATTTATATTGAAGGCTATGCTATAAAGACCAAGTATCTGCCTGAAAACGGTATGCTTACTATGGAAGATGCGGAAAGC
>JAFUOZ010000011.1 GCA_017481565.1 Oscillospiraceae bacterium
GTATGCTGAGTTTGAAGGCTATGAAACTGCTGAGGCAGAGGACGGTATGGAAGCTGTGGAAATGTGCCGCAAAGAGGATTTCGATATGATCGTTATGGATATTATGATGCCTCGTCTTGACGGTTATTCGGCAATAAAGGAGATACGCAAGACAAAGCAGATACCGGTTATAATGCTTTCTGCAAGGGGCGAAGAGTATGACAAGCTTTTCGGCTTTGAGATCGGCATTGACGATTATGTTGTAAAGCCCTTTTCTCCCAAGGAGCTTCTTGCAAGAATAAAAGCTGTTTTAAAGCGTTCATCTGCTCCCGAACAGCAGATGGATATTATTAAATATGAGGGACTTGAAATTAATGTAACAGGCAGAGAGGTCATCGTTGACGGACAGGCTGCGGCTCTTACCCCGAAGGAGTACGATCTGCTGTTCTACCTTGTCCGCAACAAAGGTATTGCGCTTACAAGAGAGAAGCTTCTTGAAGAGGTGTGGGGTTATGATTTCTATGGCGATGACAGAACTGTTGATACTCATATTAAAATGCTTCGAAATTCTATCGGAGAATACCGTAAATTCATCAGAACTTTAAGAGGAATGGGGTATAAGTTTGAAACCACTTAACAGTGTGCGGAATATCCGCAACACTGTGTGGATATACTTTGTTATTTTTATTTTAAGTATTCTTATCCTGATGTGGTTTACTTTTGTTGTATCACTTGAAAGCAACTATAAAACAATGAAGACTAAGGATATTGTAAATATAGCCGGATATATTCTTGAAGGCTGGGGGAATTCAAGCTTCACTACGGATAAAATAGATGAGATAGCATATGAAAACAATATGTGCGTGCTGATACAGAACAGCAGGGGATTCCCTATTTACTCTTATGATATGATGGCGGATAACTGTCTTATTCATGGTTCTCACAGTCTGGAGCTGTTTGCTTACAGAGCGGAAGCGATAACAAGCGATACAGGTTTTTATTATGCGGAGATAGAAAACCCGCGTTTTAATAATAATACCTTGCTTTTTGTAATGGTGGTGGGTGACAGAAAAAATCCTGACGGATACATTTATCTCAATACGTCTCTTGAACCTGTAAAGTCAACGGCAGAGATCATTCAGCGTCAGGTGCTCGGAATAAGCATACTGATGTTTATTCTCGGACTTGTTATTGCATATTTTCTTGCAAGGCTTATTGAAACGCCTATCGGACGTATTACAAGGTCGGCAAAGAAGCTTGGTCAGGGCGAGTATAACATTTCATTTGACGGCAGGGGATATACCGAGACGGAGGCTCTTGCGGAAACGCTGAACTATGCCGCTTCGGAAATATCAAAGGTGGATAATCTCAGACGCGATCTTATTGCAAATATTTCTCATGACCTGAGAACACCGCTGACGATGGTGAAGGCTTATGCTGAAATGATACGTGACCTTTCGGGAGATAATCCTGTCAAGCGTGAGGAGCACGTTAATATTATCATCGAGGAAAGCGACCGCCTTGCAACGCTTGTAAATGATATCCTTGATCTTTCCAAGCTTGAAAGCGGAAATACCGAACTTAATGTAACGGAATTCTGTATAACAGATGTAATAAATGACATTATGGACAGATATACCCTGTTTTCTGAACAGAAGGGTTACAAATTCATTGTTACTGCCGAAACTCCATTTATGGTAAAGGCAGATCAGGTAAAGATACAGCAGGTTCTTTATAATCTGATAAACAATGCCATTAACTATACGGGGCCGGATAAAACTGTGTATATCACTCAGATAATTAAGGATAAAAAGACTGTCCGCATTGATATTACAGATACGGGCGAGGGCATTGATGAAGAACTTATTCCTCTTATTTTTGACCGTTACTACAGAGCAGAAAAGAGCAAGCGTGAGGTTATAGGAACAGGACTCGGACTTTCTATCGTCAAGCAGGTTCTGCGTAAGCATGAGTGCCGTTTCGGAGTCCGTTCGGAAAAGGGCATAGGCAGTACCTTCTGGTTTGAGATGACAGGAAAACTCGGGTTATAATGCAATGTTGAACGTTTTTCAGCAGTATAGGGTGTAAAATTAAAACGGTGCAATAATTGCAGCAGACTAAATTTATAAAATCACTTGACAAATCAAAATTTATCGGTTATATTTAAATACGGTGCTGAAACACCTTATTATTTAAAAGGAGGCGGGCAAAATGTTCATTAAGTTTATCTTTAATTCAGAAGAATATGTTTTAAGCAGGAAGTCCGTCTGTCAGTGCAGCTATAGCTGAGTGTGATTTTTGCACAGGTGATGATATGATGTGAAAAGCTTCCCTAGGGGAGGCTTTTTTTATTGCTGACAGACGTTTGAAGACGTGAAAGGAGTTTATATGGAAATTACAGAAAATATAATAAAAAAGCCCCGTGTTATACTTGTCAGTGCAGATACGGGGGAGTTTGATGCAGAACGTTCAATGAAGGAACTGGAGGAACTTGCATCTACAGCCGGAGTTGAGGTTGCAGCGACAGTAACTCAGAAACGTCCTACTTATGATACGGCTACATGTATCGGTTCGGGACGTCTTGAAGAACTTGGAGACGAGGCAAGAGCCATGGGAATAGACCTTGTTATTTTTGACCATGAGCTTACTGCCAATCAGACAAGAAATATCGAGCGTATACTTGATATAAGAGTTATAGACAGAACGACACTTATCCTTGATATTTTTGCACAGCGTGCAAGAACAAAGGAGGGACGTATTCAGGTTGAACTTGCACAGCAGAAGTATCGTCTTGCGCATCTTGCAGGCAAGGGTATAGAGCTTTCACGTCTGGGCGGCGGTATCGGAACAAGGGGACCGGGTGAATCAAAGCTGGAAACGGATAAACGTCACATAAGAAGACGTATCGAGGCACTTACGGATGAGCTTAAGGATCTGGAACGCAGTCGTGAAATACATAGATCACGACGTAAAAAGGATAATGTTATTGCAGGTGCCATAGTGGGGTATACAAATGTTGGAAAATCAAC
>JAFUOZ010000098.1 GCA_017481565.1 Oscillospiraceae bacterium
GATCAAGAAGATGGGCGGCCTTGAGGCAATGAAGGCTCACAACGAGAAGAAGGCTAAGATCCTTTACGATTTCCTTGACAGCAGCAAGATGTTCAAGGGTACAGTTGCTCCCGAGGATCGTTCACTCATGAATGTTCCCTTCGTAACAGGCAATGATGAGCTTGATGCTAAGTTCGTTAAGGAAGCAAAGGCTGCAGGCTTTGAGAACCTTAAGGGTCACAGATCTGTCGGCGGTATGAGAGCTTCTATCTACAATGCTATGCCTATCGAGGGCGTTGAGGCTCTTGTTAAGTTCATGGCTGAGTTTGAGAAGAACAACGGCTAATCTGTAAATTACATAAAACGTTCAGTCTGCCCTTTTTCGGGGCGGACTGTTTCGGTATAATTGATATATGTGAATATATAAAATCTATAGAAAAAGAGGTATACTGAAATGTACAATATTCAGACTTTGAATAAGATCGCTAAGTGTGGTACAGATCTTTTTGATGCCGCTAAGTACAATATCGCAGACGAGATCGATAATCCCGAAGCAATAATGGTACGTTCCGCAGCAATGCACGATATGCAGTTCGGCTCAAACCTTCTCGCTATCGGCAGAGCAGGCGCAGGCACAAACAATATCCCTGTTGACAGATGCGCTGAAGAGGGTATCGTAGTTTTCAATACTCCCGGTGCAAATGCAAACGCTGTTAAGGAGCTTGTTATCACAGCACTTCTTCTCGGTTCCCGTAAGATCCCCGAGGCTATGATCTGGGCAAACGGTCTTAAGGGCAACGGCGCAGAGGTAGGCAAGATGGTTGAAAAGGGCAAGAGTCAGTTCGTAGGTCCCGAGCTTTACGGCAAGACACTTGGTATCATCGGTCTCGGTGCTATCGGTGTTCTCGTAGCTAACGCTGCAGCAGCTCTCGGCATGAATGTAATAGGCTATGACCCCTATCTTTCCGTTAAGACAGCTCTCAGACTTGATCCTTCCGTAAAGAGTGTTTCCGATATCAAGAAGGTATTCGCACAGGCTGATTATATCACACTTCACGTTCCCTACAATGCAGATACAAAGGGTACAGTAAATGCTGAAACTCTCGCACTCTGCAAGGACGGCGTAAGAATTGTAAACCTTGCAAGAGGCGAACTGGTTGACGATGCAGCTATCATTGCAGCTCTCGAAAGCGGCAAGGCAGCAGCTTATGTAACAGACTTCCCCAACGATAATGTTCTCGGTGTAAAGGGCGTTGTTGCAATGCCTCACCTTGGCGCATCTACTCCCGAAGCAGAGGATAACTGTGCTATCATGGCAGCAGAAGAGCTTATCGACTATGTTGAAAACGGCAATATCAAGAACAGCGTAAACTATCCCAATGCTGAGATGACCGCAACAGGAACAAAGATCTGTATCATGCACAAGAATGTTCCCGCTATCCTTTCACAGCTCACAACAATTCTCGGCAATGAGAAGATCAATATCGAGAATATGATCAACAAGTCCAAGGGCGATTATTCCTATACAATGATCGACGCTGCAGGCGAGGTTACAGATGCACTTTCCGATGCATTCAAGGCTGTTGAGGGCGTTATCAGAGTAAGAGTTATCAAGTAAGTTTATTTAAAAGGTTCATTTATAGAAAGGAAATTATCATGAGCAATCAGTATATCGACAAAAGTGATGTTCAGCAGAATAAGGGCATGGGTATGCTTGTAGCAATAATCCCTGTTCTGTTCTTTGTACCCTTGGTTTCAGGGGGAGCAAACAAGTCTCCTTTTCTGAAATTCATGGCTAATCAGGGTCTGGTATTTACAGTTACCTGTATTGTACTCAGTGTGATAATGAAGATCGTAGGTGCAGTACTTGGTATAATTCCTTTTCTCGGTTGGTCATTAAGTACGATTATCGGTGCTGTTGTCGGTCTTGTACAGTTTATACTCTGGCTTATGATGGTCATTTCAGTAATCAATAATGAGCCTAAAAAATATTTCGTGATCGGCGAAATAGAGCTTATCAAGTAATACATATAAGGCGGTATGGAATGAATTTTCCATACCGTTTTTTTGCACAAGAAATTGTGGTTTATTTTTATATTATTTTATGTTAAGTTATTAATAAAACGGGGTTGTTAATCAGATAAAATTATGTTATAATTTATATAGTATAAAAATAAACAATGAAAGGTGAGTGTCTTGAAAAGTAATCTTATTGAGAAGATCAAAGAGTCGTTAGGCTCGGTCCTGCCCGTTGCTGCTGTGGTTTTTCTGCTTATGGTGACCATTGTTCCCGTAAGCGGTGAGCTTTTTTTCATGTTCTTTGTGGGAACAGTCATGCTTGTATGCGGAATAGGACTGTTCACACTGGGCGCAGATACATCGATGATTATCATCGGTGAGGAGATCGGCGCAAAGCTTGTCAAGCTGCGGAAGGTATGGCTTATCCTGCCCATATGCTTTATTATCGGTGTACTAGTTACCGTTGCCGAGCCTGATCTGAAGGTGCTTGCGGATCAGACGCCTATCGTCGATTCAACGGTAATGATATGGGCGGTAGGTCTCGGTGTAGGAATTTTTCTTGCACTTGCATTTCTTCGAATATTTCTGCAGATAAGGATCTCGGTACTGTTCATCATCTTTTATCTTATAGTATTTGCATTTGCGTGTTCACCGCTTATTTCGCCCGGCTTTATCCCTACAGCCTTTGATTCGGGCGGAGTTACAACAGGACCGATAACCGTACCATTTATTATGGCTCTTGGTTTAGGTCTGTCCTCTATCCGCGGCGATAAGACCTCAGAGGAGGACAGCTTTGGTCTGGTTGCGCTTTGTTCTGTGGGACCAATACTGACAGTGCTTATTTTAGGAGCGGCAAACAGTTCGGATATCCCCGAACAGACGCTTACTCCCATAGGCAGCTATGAAACGGTTGCACAGGTTTTTGCGGAGTTCGTGAAGGCACTTCCTCACTATATGGAGGAGGTAGCGTCCGCACTTCTTCCCATAATAGCCTTTTTTCTGTTTTTCAATGCTATATCCCTTAAGCTTGATAAAAAGACCATGATAAAGATATTTGTAGGTCTTGCATTTACATATATCGGACTGGTTCTTTTCCTTACAGGCGCAAACGTAGGCTTTATGCCTATCGGACAGTACTTAGGTGAAAATCTTGCAGGCAGCAGCTATTCATGGCTGCTTATCCCTATCGGTATGCTTATCGGTTATTTTATCGTATCGGCTGAGCCTGCGGTACACGTTCTTAAACAGCAGGTTGAGACGATCACCGAAGGTAAGATCAGCGCAAAGGCCCTTGGTCTCAGCCTTGCATTAGGTGTTGCGGCATCAGTGGGAATTGCAATGATAAGAGTTCTTACAGGAGTATCTATTCTCTGGTTCCTTATTCCCGGTTATGCACTGGCACTTATTATCAGCTGTATCGTATCACCTATATTTACATCGGTAGCATTTGACGCAGGCGGCGTTGCTTCAGGACCTCTTACAGCCACATTCCTTCTCCCTCTTGCAATGGGAGCAAGCGGTGCTGCAGGCGGAAATATCGCCGAGGACGCATTCGGTATAGTTGCAATGGTAGCAATGACTCCGCTGCTTACAATTCAGATACTTGGACTTATCAGCAAATTCAAGTCTGCACCTGCCGCAAAAGCTCCCGAGGGACAGGTTTTCCCCATCATTCTGGATATATCCTGCGATACTGCGGTATTTGTTGACAGAAAGGACGGTAATGCATAATGAAAGCCATGTTTCTTATAGCCGAATATGACTGTATGCATATAGTACAGAATATATTGACACAGGAAAATATACCCTGCCGTTTTCTTATACACGGACACGGCTCTGCAGATTCACAGATGCTTGATTATCTCGGTCTGGGAGATAATAAAAAAATAACGGCGGTTTCATTTATCGCCGATGATAAGGTAATGCATCTGTATGATGAATTCAATAAAAAACTTTCCCTTACCGAAGCAGGCAGAGGAATAGCATTTACAATACCGCTTACGGGAGCGTCGGGGACGGCGTTTGCCCTTAACGGAACAACACCCGAAAAGGAGGGAATATCCGAAATGACCGAAGCAAAATATGAGCTTATTATAACAATAGTAAACCGAGGCGGATTTGAATCGGTAAAGGAAGCAGCCAAGGCAGCAGGTGCAAGAGGCGGTACTCTTATGCACGGACTTGGCATGGGCGGAGAGGAAGCCGCAAAGTTTCTGGGTATTTCAATTCAGCCCGAAAAGGATATCGTCCTTATTGTAGTAAGCAAGGACGACAGAGAAAAGGTTATGCAGAATATCCTGAATTCTGCGGGAATACTTACCGAGTTCAGAGGTATCTGCTTCTCTCTCCCCGTTGACAGTGCATTAGGTCTTGCAGGAAAGACAGGCAGCATTGAAGAAATGGTAAAATAAAACCAAAAGGCGTTGCCGTATTATCAGAATACGGTAACGCCTTTTTATACTTATATTTTTATCGGACGACGTTTAAGTGCAGCCTCCAGCATATCGGGAAGCTTTTCGGGAGGACAGGCAAAGCAGGGGATATCCATAGCAGCCGCCTTTTCTGCAAGTCCCTCATCATAAAATGGCTTACCGCTGTCGGAAATGGCAAGAAGGATTATCAGATTTACACCCGATTCCTTAAGCTCGCTCATTCTGCGCAGAAGTCCGTTTCTGTTTCCGCCCTCGTAAAGATCGGTGATTATGAACATGGTGGTCTTTTCAGGCTCTTCTATAAGCTTGCTGCAATAAGCCACCGATCGTTCAATATCAGTTCCTCCGCCAAGCTGAATTCCGTAAAGCAGATCAACAGGATCTGAGCATTTTTCCGTAAGATCGGTTACCTTTGTATCAAAGGCGACAACATGGGTTTTCAGACTGCTCATGCTGGCAAGTATACAGCCCATTACCGATGAATAGATAGCCGATTCACCCATAGAACCGCTCTGGTCAATATCAAGAATTACCGTTCTTGATGCGGAGCGTGATATTCTCTCGTAAAAGTAAAACTTTTCGGGAAGGATAGTATTCAGCTCAGGATCGTAATTTTTCAGATTACGGCGTATAGTCAGCCTGTAATCCAGTGCCGCTGCCGATGGGATAGGGGAATGTTCCCGACGGTTCATAGCAGAGGTGACAGAACGCTTTATATCATCGGAAAGCCGTCTGTTTATGTCCTCAACTATCTTGGCTATATACTGTCTTGCATTATCCTTTGCCTTCTGCGGTATCTGATCCTTGAGCATAAGCAGCAGCGCACCTGTTGAAAGGTCAGGCTCCAGCCCGTCAAGCATTTCAGGTTCAAACAGAAGCTGTTTAAGACCCTTTTTTTCGATAGCGTCATTCTGTATCACCTTTATATCCATAGGTGAAAAGAGAGAACGCAGATCACCCAGCCACTTTGTAAGCTTAGGTGTGGAAATTCCTCTGCCGGAGCCGCCCGAGCCTGAGCTTCCGCCCTCATCGTTACCGTATATCTGTGAGAGTGCCGAATCCATTAAAAGCTCCTCTTCGGATAAATTTATACCGTCACCATCAAAGGATTCAAGCATTTTTTCGCTTTCAGCGCCTAAAATAAGCCGCCAGCGTTTTAAGGTTTCTTTTGTATCCATTATATATCTCCGAAATCAAAATCATCAAGCTCATCAAGAGTCTGTTGTTGTTCCTCTGTAATAGCGGCGGTTATATATTCAGCGGCAGTCTCCTTTGATATACCGAGTACCTCGCCGATATTTTCGGCAATATCGGATTTTTCCGAGGGAGTAAAATCCGAAAAGGTACGCCGCAGACATACAAGAACCGACTTGAATTCCTCATCGTCCAGCTCCTGAGTGAAGCTGCAAAGCTTTTCCCATATTGACAGACGGCTGATAAGAGACCGTCTGTTTTTCTTTGCAAGTCCCTCAAACCACAATGCACCGTCAGATGCAGATGTTCCCTTTGAAAGCTTTCTGTTTATCAGTGCGGAAAGCATTTCGGGGGATATTTTTCCTCTTTCGGTAAGAACAGCACAGGCATATCCCGAAATAAGAGGATTTGCAAATTCACTGTCGGACAGATTTTCAAGAAGCCTTACAAAGCGTTCCTCGTCAAGAAAATCATGAGAAAGGCAGGCATTGTTTATCTGTGACAATGCACCGATTATCTCAGTTGCTGCCGCCCTGTCACATATTGCCGCTGTTTCAGCCGACAGACAAAAACGTAGAAAAAGCTTTTCCAGAAGGGGACATACAGGCTCTGAATCTATCCGTCTTAAATTTCCGAATCGGATAATAGCAGAAAGCTCACCCACAGCATTTCCCGTATCAGCTGCCGAGGTACAATCTGCCGCCTGACGCTGAACAGCCATAACTGCAGTTTTAACACAATCGGAAAGACCGCACATGAAAACATCTGAAAGAATTGCAGCAGCCTCCGATACCGACTGTGACTCAGCAAGTCTGAAATTAAGTATATTTTCAGCCGCACCGCATACCGTATCTCCCTGAAGAGAAGCTTCAACTATTTCTATTTCCGCTTCGGGCGACCACTGAAGCCGCCATGCCTCTGCCCATGTGGCATTATCCTGATGACGAGGTATAAGCTCACCGAAATGTATATTCAGCACTCTCAGCCGATGGAGAAAAAATGAGCGGTTCAGATCCAGAAATGCTGATTTTTCCGTTTTTACACGGAGATTTTCTCTCAGATCAAGCTCAATATCCTCAGCGGATGCACTTCGGTATTTAGTAAGCTTTAATTCCTTAAGCTGTCTTGTAAAATCCTCCTGAACAGAGGTGCAGACCGTTCCTTCGGGAAGCGAGCCTATTTTCGTTCCTATTTCAGTATCGGCACAGGCGAGAGATATCTCACCGAATGAGCCGTGACCCATGCAGGTGACCGCCGCATCACGAAGATCGGCTAAATTCGGAGCTTTTCCGCCTCTCATTGAAGCAAGGGTCTCCGCAAGCCGTGTAGCCTCAATTACCTCTGCGGTGGAGGCTGCATAACCGTTGCTGCGCTGATAAAGCGCTATCTTTGAAAGATATTCGGGGGCGCTGTTTTTCAGAGTATTGCTGAGCCTGTTTTTCCACAGTATCTCAAAATAGGCAGGTGCCTTGCTGCCTGCACCGTATCCCGAACGTGATGAAAGTCTGTAATAGGAATAGGGCATAAGGGTAGCCTTTGATTTTTCCTTAGTAAGTCCTGAAAGCAGCTGTTTATCCTCATCGGTATATGGGATATTTTTAATGCCGTAAGTATGAAAAGCACCTGTTATCACAGCTACCTTATCGGCGGAAGCTTTCTTTTCACATTCTGAGATAAGCTTTCGCATATATGCCTCACGGATTTGGTTATGCTTATCCTTTTCCGAATTTTCACGAAGATTTTTACCGTATTCCGAAACCGCTTCAATAAGGTCCTCATAGCTTTCGCACTGTTCAAAGGTATATTCCCAGAATGAATAATGATCCGAGCCTGTTATTTTTTCAAGTGCATCATAGACCGAAACAGACTTGGGCGCATTGTTTTCCTTTTCCTCTGAATTTTCCTCGTCCTTGTCCTCCGATAAAAGACAAGATGAGGGCAGATCGCAGAACATTACTTCCTTATTGTTTTTCACTGCCCATTTCATAGCACGGTATTCGGGGGAAAATTCAGCATATGGCCACAGCACCGTTCTTACGGGAGCCTTTTCCGTATAGGCAAGAATAGCCGCAGGAAGCTCAGTTTCAAGGGAACAAAGGGGAGCTATAAGCTCATTCAGATCGGAAGGACCCTCTATCAGCACTATTTCAGGTTTTACCCTTTCCAGAAATTCGGTCACATAATATGCGCAGGCAGGTGATAAATGCCTTACGCCGAAATATTCTGCCATTATGAATTTCTCTCCTTGCACTCGGCATAAAGTGAAGCACAGCCTTTTCTTTTGCGCATTACATTTTCAAGATATTCCGTCCAGCAAAGCTTATCCTTGCTTTCGTCCTTTACCACAGCGCCCTGTAAAGCGGCGGCAAGATCGGAATCGGATATCTTTCCGTTTCCGAAGCTGCCTGCAAGAGCCATACTGTTTACAAGAAGTGATATTGCCTCAGCGGAGGAAAGAACTCCCGAGGTCTGTTTAAGCTTTATCTGTCCGTCTAAGGTCTGACCGTTTCTCAGCTCACGGAAAACAGTGACAACACGCTCAACGGCGGTCCTGTCGGGAAGTGAAGCGGTAAGACCGAAGCTGTCTGCAAGCTGCTTTACTCTTGTATTTACGATATCTATTTCCGTTTCCATATCCGCAGGTGCGGGAAGAACGACGATATTGAATCGCCTCTTTAAAGCGGAGGACATTTCATTTACGCCCTTGTCCCTTGTGTTTGCGGTAGCGATAACGGAAAATCCCTTTTTAGCGGCGATCTCTTCATTAAGCTCGGGAACGGAAATCCTTTTTTCCGAAAGAATGGAAATAAGAGCGTCCTGTACCTCGCTTGCACATCTTGAAATTTCCTCGATACGAGCGATAGTTCCTGTTTCCATTGCATTGTAAACAGGACTTTTTACCAGTGATTCATGTGAAGGACCTTTTGCAAGAAGCATTGCATAGTTCCATGAATAGCGTATCTGCTCCTCGGTAGTGCCTGCTGTACCCTGAATTACTCTTGTGGAGCAGCCATTTATTGCAGCGGTAAGATGCTCCGAAAGCCATGATTTTGCTGTACCGGGTTCACCTATAAGAAGTAATGCACGGTCTGTAACGAGAGTAGCTATGCATATTTCAACTATACGTTTGTCTCCCATATATTTAGGGGTTATGACCGTATTTCCCGATTTTCCGCCCATTATGTAGGTAAGCACGGATCTGGGAGACATTTTCCAGCCTGTCGGAACAGGATTAGTTTCATTGGCGATAAGAGCGTCCAGCTCTGATTTATATAATTCCTCTGCGGTAAGTCTTAATGTATCTGACATAATAATATTTCCTTTTCTTTTTTATATTATAATTTTATATTATAATCCGTTTCTGCTCAGCCACATACTGATAAACTGCTTCTGATATGAAAGCACCGATGAATATGCTTTTATCCCTGCATAGCTGAATTTATCCAGCTCGGCAAGTACGGAGCGAAGTACCATAGATGCTTCAAGGGGCGATATAGGCAGCTTGTCAATAAAATCAAGACGGCGGTATTGGGGAGCTGAGGGGACAGCGTCCGAATTTTTTGATCTGATAAATGAATTCAGGATATATTTTCTTATCATATCCTTATAAAAATCGGGAGTGCCGTCCATATAGTATTCTGATATTATTTCAACTGCCCTGTCAACAGGGTCTGTCTGTGCATTCATCACAGCATATTTTATCATTTCTGATTTTATATGCTCTCTGTCACTGTCTGCACATCTTTTCATAAGTGATAACATTACCCTGAGCCTGTCCTCTGCATTTTGGGTACTTCCGCAAAGCCATGTTATCATACCGTCAGGCAATTTTTCAGAAATTATTTTTTTATTCTTTAATAAATCTGTATATTTTCGTCTTATATAATATTTATTTTTAAAAATATCGTAATAAAATTCCGATAGAATTGTAAGAATATAATGCTCGTTGTTAAACTCGTTCATATCCTCATCTGCATCGAGAAATACGGTATCGGGGGAATCAATAAGCCTTACGAAAAATTCCGCAGGCGCAAAGGGAGAGGCACCGTCTCTGCCTATTTTCCGCTCATAAAGCCTATGTATAAGCTCTTTATATTCATCGGAAAAATCATGCTCATATAAATTGTCGATAAGCATATTATTGTAAATATCGGTTGTATCTGAAATAATATAAGCTGTAATAAATGCCTTGTCTGCACGGGGCTTGTTTTTCATAAGCTTCTGAATATCATAGAATGAAGGAGAATTTTCATCTGTGCTTTCTATAGCCGAAATAACATAGTCGGTGCATACCTTACCGCAGGAGGCGGCAATATAGGTATCATAGGAGGACTTGTGTTTTTCAATAAGCTTTCCGAGAATTTCCTCCGTTTCGGGACAGTCCATCCCCGAAAGCGCAAGCAAAGCGGTATTTTTTATTTTGCCCTTTTCTGTTTGGTAAAGCTCGGTCAGCTTATCCTTGTCTTTGCAGTATTTTCCCAAAGCGGAAATAGCTTCAATTCGTATATTCTGAGGGGCATTTTCATTTTCTGCAAGAGAGATATAAAAATCCCTTTCCTCACTTCCCGATATCATACCGATATATTTTATTTCCGTACCCTTTGCCTTATCAGCTGAAAGATCAATATGATTTTTCAGCAGAGGAACAAGTGCCTTGCCGTAAATATCGATCATGTATTCCGCAACTCTGTCAAGACATACATGAGATGCACCGCACACCGATATAAAGGCTGAAAGCACACGGCTGTCCGCAAGCATACGGATATCCTCATTATTAAGCTCACAGAGAATGGGACTGAATTTTTTTATCATGGTACAAAGCTCGGAAACAGAAGAATAAGGTATAGTCATGGAATAAATATCCGATTTAAAGGTCATAGGCTTTTCCGTTTCCGAATTATCGGAAAATCCACCCTGAGTTACAGCTACCGCATCAATAAGAGCGATACATTCCGAAAGCACGGGTGCAGGCTCGGCGGCATCAAAAAGCTTCATGCAGAGAGCATATATCCTGCCGAAAACCTTATTTGCCTGAGCAAGAGGAGCAAATTCCTCAACGGCTTTTTTCAGTCTGAAATCTTCATTTACAGCCGAGCAGCCTGCCGCCGCACAGGAATAAAGTCTGTTCTTTAAATTATAGAATATTTCTAAATTCAATCTGCAGCCTCCTTTTTTATATCTGCCGCAAAATCCAAACGGAGCAGTTTTTTTCCGTCCGTCAGTATATTTTCGGCAGAGAATATTTTTTTGTAATTATTCTTTATCATACATTCTGTCAGGCTGTTTTCATCAATATTATGATGCACCGATTCCAGACAGTCAAATACGTGTATATAAGGTGAAGCCGAAACAAAGCTTTCATCTGTATTAATCTGTATTATGCATGATACAGTATCAGGTCTTACATTTTTTAATATTCTGCCGAAAGAGTCATATCCGATATATTCAATAAGCAGGTCGGCAATAAGCAATTCAGCATGAGGAAGCAGGGTATTTTCATCTGAAAGCTCAGCACAAATCAGTGTAAGCACCTTTTCAAGCTGAGGATATCTTTTTGAACATTCATCAAGATATTCCTTGTTTACATCAACACCATAAACTTTTTTATGCAGCTGAGGGTCAATATGTTCAAGACCGTTTCCTCCTGCAATGCCTAATATCATTACCGATTCAGTATCGTATGAGCTTAGTTGTCCTTTCATCATAGTATTAAGCGTCTGCAGCTGATAAATGCTTTCAAGGCTCATGTGATTTTCATAATCGCTTAATTTTATCTGTGACCATGGATTATTCATAGCTGTTATTCTCCTATTTTTCCAAGCTTCATTCTGACAAGTATCTGCTTGTCATAGAATACGGGATCGTCACTGCCTACACCGATAAAATCCTTTCCGAACATATCGAACATATTGCTTACCAAAGTAAATGGGGGAAGCTTTCCTAAGAATTTTTCACCGTCGCATAGATATGCCAGCTGAACAGGCATTGTATATTCTCCCTTTTCATTAAAGCCGCCGCCGCTGTACTGTACGGGAACTACCGAAAGTCTGCCGTCAAGAAGCTCCTTTATTGTTTTATTACTTCTTTCAATACGCAGATTTACATTTCCGTTTGAGGGGATATCCGCAAAATCACGGTATGCGCTGCCCGTATGCTCAACGCCGTATTTATCGGCAATTTTCTTGTCCGCATAGCCTCTGAGGATAACGCCGTTTTTAATATATGTAAGAGTATCATTTTCAAGAGTAACGCCATCTCCGTCAAAGAAACAGGTGTGCCAGCATTCCTTGTCGGAAACATCATGGATAAGTGTAAAATTATCTGAAAAAACCTTTTCGCCTATCTTACCTGAAAGAATTGAAGTGCCCAGAGAAAGCTCCTCCGCATCCAGCGCACCTTTCAGCATATTCAGATATTCATAATACTGATTCTGTATTATGATCTCATCGGGCAGCTCCTTAAGCTCGTTAAAGCAGCCGAGAAAATTATCAGCCATGCTGTAAAGCTTATCCATATCAAAATCACGCTGACCTATACTGAAATATCCGTCATAGATATCCTTGCTGTCCTTGTGCTTATAGGAAAAGGACGCATTTACAGTGCAGTCACGGTTGGAATAATCAAGCCCCTTTTCGTTTTCCATAAGCATACAGCTTACATTCTGAGAAAAGCCGCCCTTTAAAGTAAAGTCGGGATATTTACTGCGGATATGCTCAAGAGCGGTCCTTGTCATATCCATAAGCTCCTTGTCTGAAACTGTTTTTTCGGTTTTGTCACGATGACGTACACCTGTTTCAAGCTCAAATTTATAGGGTCTTTTCAGCGCAAGCTTTTCATTTGCCTTTTTATATCCCTCGTCCTCGTCCATACTGCCCTCGCAGTACTGTACACCTACAAAGCCGTCTGAATGTACTCTGAAAGAATGTTCGACAGTATTTATCTTATCAAAGGATATGATTTCATTTTCCTCAACTTTAATATTAGATACAGCCTGTGTATATGTATATTTTTCCTTCATTTTGCCGCTCCTTAATTAACCGTAAGCTTCTTTACTCTTATAGTGGGACCGCCTGCCGAAACAGGTACGCTCTGACCGTTCTTTCCGCAGGTATATGTATCGAAAAGTATATAATCGTTTCCCACAGCGTCTATATCAAACAGTGTTTTGAATACACTTCCCGTTATTACATTTGCCCTGACAGGCTCGCACAGCTTTCCGTCACGTATGCGGTAGCATAAATTAGGCTGCATGGTAAAGGTAGATGAACCTGTTCCGTAGTTTACACCGTATACATATATACCGTCCTTTACTCCTTTTATGATATCCTCGGGGTCTGTTTCGCCCTTTTCAAAATATGTATTCGTCATTCGCACCATAGGCTGACAGGAATAACCCTGTGCACGTGCATTTCCCGTTACTTTTTCATCAAGCACCGCTGCGGACTTGCTGTCATGAAGTCTGCCTGTAAGAACACCGTTTTTAATAAGCCATGTTTCGCAGGCCTTGTTTCCCTCGTCATCATAGGGAGTATATCCGTTGTTGAGCATATCTCCTCTGTCACAGATAGACACCAGCTCGCTTCCAACAGCTTTGCCCATTACCCATTCATCACGCAAGGTCTGATCATTCAGCATAAAGTCAGACTCGCTTTTGTGACCGAAGCTTTCGTGAGTGAACATTGCCGTAACAACAGGAGCAAGCACACAGGTATAATCTCCAGCTTCAACGTCAACGGCATTTCTTGCATAGTCTAAATATCTGTCACGTTCTGCGGTTATTTCCTGCTCACGTCCCTTAAGACCGTCAAAGTCAAGACAGCGGTAAAACTTTCCTGCATTTGTAGTGATACCGTCAACAGTGATAGCAAAACCGAAATAAAGCTGACAGCTTTGCTTGTCCTGCTTTATAGCCGCACCCTTGCTTGAATAATATTCCTTTATCTTATGTCCGTGTCCGTATGATGCGCCCCACTGTTTAATTTCCTCAATGGAATCGTCACAGCACGCCTTTATATATCCGCTGATAAGCTCCTCATACTGAGCCGATGTTATTTTTCTCAAGTCGTTTTCACCGTCAAAGCGTATTATCTCAGCCTTTTCACTGCCGAAATTCTTTATTGCGGGATCATTGTAAATGTCATCATTTTTCTCGGCAAGTCCTGCAAGATTGTCTATCTCGTCCTGAATTTTATCAAGCTCGTTTGTAACCGATGTATACCACATTTTTCCGTCATATACTCTGATGATAGCGCCCTCTGTGCATATATCGCTGTTATTTTCTACCTCGCCGTTTCTTATGCTGTAGTTATTTGTAACCTGTTTTTCTATTCTTACATCGGTGAATAAGCCTTCGGGGAATTTATACATTTTTTCACACTCCTGTTGATATCGTTTTTTTCATAGCCTCTACAGACAGCTTTATTTCCATAGAAATACCTCCGTACAGCCTGTCATTTTTATCCTTGCAGATATTATCCGCAGCGGCAAGAGCCTTATTAAGCTCAGATAATTTTTCTTCATTGGTCATAGGGAACATATTTACCATACTTGACCATGCACGGTATCTGATATTATGGTCCATATGCTCCAGAACATAAGCGGTATGACGTTCAAGCAGACCTACAAAAGCATGGGGAGAGCTGATATCCTTGTTTTCGGTAAGTATCCTGATACTGCTGTAGCAGGGGCATATACCGCATACATATTCCGCAAAATCAACTGCCGCTTTGCGTATTCTGCCGCTGTCCTCGGGAGAACAGCTTTCATACAGACCGATCAGCGTATGGCATAAGCTTCCTGCAAGGTTGTATGCATTTCTGTAGAAATTTATAAGTATATCCTTTCCGCCTATCTTCTTTTCAGCCGTCAGCTGACCTAAAGGCTTACGGCGTACACGGTCAATATCCTCAACGGATTTGAAAAATCTTTTATCCGCAACAAAATCAAGCATACTCTGAGGGAATTTCTCCGAAACGGGAGAAAATATAACCGGAGAATCGTTAGTACCTGCCACATGAGGTATTGTCAGACACAGCATATAATGCTCCAGAGCGGCGCACCATTTTATATCTCCGATATACTTAAGCTCCATGGATTCAGAGGGACTAAGATGCTCCGAAAGCTGTAAGAAAAACAGATCGGGATTTGCCAGAATACCGAATACTACACCTGTACGGCGGAAAAAGTCATTTTCGGGTAAAAGCCGCAGTATCTGATCTCTGTAGGGCTTGTTGTTTTCGTTCAAAAGATTTGCAATAAGTATGTTGTTAAGCTCTTCCTCGGAAAATCCCGCTTCCATAAGCTTTAAATAAATATCATCGGTATCAGCCTTGTTGACGAGCATTTTTCTTAAGGTAAATATACGCCTTGATTTTTCGCTGTCCGAGGAATTTTTATAATCATAGATCGCCCCGTCAAGCTCTTTTCGTATGTATTCGGTGCATATTCTGCTTTTTGAAGCGATAAAATAATTCTCGCTGCTGTCCTTGTATTTATCCGCAAGCTTCTGCCATATCACATCTGCTTCGGGCGGGTCAAGCTCACCTAAAGCATAAAGTGCCGCATTTTTCAGCTTGGCTTTTTCGGTCTTGTATATATTGATGAGACGCTCGGTATTACTCATATCACAGGATAAAGCCCTGACAGCCGCCGCACGTATTTCGGGAGGATTATCCGCATTTTCATAAAGTGAGATATACCACTCATTTTCATTTTCCCGTGCAAGCCGTCTTACAAAGGAAACAGCGTGTCCCTTAGTCTTGGGGTCATTCAGATCGAGAGTATTTTTTATCAGAGGGATTATCTTCTTTCCGTAATAATAACGGAGCACCTCAGCGGTATGGGGCATGGAGCTTTTTTTAAAGCTGCTTATAAATGCACTGATTATTCTTGGGTCGGAATTGATATCGCCGCCCTTAAGATTATGCACTGCATTTTCCAATGAGGAACCGCCTGTCTTTACATATTCCCTGTAGGGCATTATTTCCGAATAGGGTATATTTAAGGAAATGTCATCATCACATACAAAGCTGCTTTTTTCCGATTCGGAATTATCTGAAAATGTACCCTGAACCACGGTCATAGCATCAGCAAGTGCAATGCAGTCCGCAAGGAGCGAGGGAGTACAGTCGGATAAAAGCTTTCTGCACAGCTGTGAAAGCCGTAAATAAGCCTTTGAGCCTGCCGCCTCCGCTTCAAATTCATCGACTGCACGCTTTAAGCGGAAATCCTCCGATACAGCGGCTGTACCTGCTGCCGCAGACTGATAAAGTCTGTCCTTCAGTGCATAAAATTTTGAAATATCCATAATAAGCTCCCCCTATTAACAAAGACGAATTATTCTGTCACTGCATACAAGCGACAGGGGACAAAGATAGAATTTTCTGTCCTCCTCATTGTAGAAAAGCTCGCCCATTACAGCGCCCTTTTCAAGAAAACGGCAGTCGGAAGCATATAGCACGGCACATACATCGGGATAATTATCCGTTGCTTTCATAGCGATGGTCTCATTGCCGTATTTAAGTATGGGGTGCTTGTCCGATACAGCAAATTCAATGCTGTCATAGGGAAGAAGAACAGCGCATACAGCTTTTGAAAGAGTATTCTTAAGCTCATTCTTTGCCTTTTTCACAGCCTCACCGATGCTTTCCTCCGCTTTTGAAAGTATATTTTTGAAAACGGTATTGTCAGGCTCGGAAATAACAGCATTTTCCCAGCGGATACGTCTGTTCATGCCGCCCGGATATCTGTAAAGCTCCTTTATTTTATGTACACCGAATACGGAATCCTCCGACTTGATATATTTTGCCGCCTTAAGAGGACGGATATTTTCGGTACGTGATATTTCTCCCGAATCAAGATCAAGCCAGTATGCAGTGTCTATATCAGCCTTGTGTATGCTGTCATGGATAACCGTAAAGGATAGCTGTATTATCTCTGCATTTTCCTTGTAAAGACCTATTTCCTTAAGCTGAGAAAGCTTCCATACTCCGCCCATAGCCTCATAAAGTATATTATCCTCAGGGAGTACCTCGCCGCTTTCAAGCTTTTCATTGATATATTCACGGCTTTTCTTTACGGTAGAAGAAAGCCTTATAAGCAATGCTGTAATACGGTGCAGCTCATCATCATCGGGAGCGGCGGAAAGCCTTTCGGCAGCGGAAACTATCTCATTCATAATAGCCTGAGGTTCAGGCAGATAATAATCTCCCAGCTGCTTTGCAAGTGTTTTATACTGAGCCGCCGACGAGCTGTTTACCGATGAAACACCTCTTGAAAGCAGATCATTTACAAATCCATCCGCGATATCAAGTCCCTCAGCCTGCTTCTTAAGCTTTTTTTCTGCAGCCGCCTTGTTCTGCTTGGGAGCTTTCTTTACCGTATTGTCGGGATTTGCTGCCTTTTCTGCTTTTGGGGCTATTTTTTTACGCTTTGAAATAATATCCTCGGGAATATCGGAAACGGTAAATTCCTTTTTGGCTATCCATTCAAACATTATTGCCAGACTGTGCTTGCATGGAAATTGTCTGCTGGGACAGGAACAGCGGAAAACAGGGGAGTCTCCCGAAAAATCCGCAGAGGTATAATAAGGATTTTTTCCGCTGCCCTTACATTCACCGAAAATAAGAGTATTATCCTCCGACCTGCACAGCTTTACAAAACCGCCTGTTTTTGATATCTTCTGACCGTTTGTCACTGCCGCCGCATTTGGAGCAGCGGAGCGGATAAACTCCTCGGTAATAATATTGATAGATGACATATTCAGTTCTCCTTTAAAAATGATAATATATAATTTCCGAAAGCCTCGCCTGTGGGCAGCTGTTCGTTTCTTTCAAGCTCACGCCTTGTATAAATAACAGGCTCGCCTGTTTTTTTATTTGTACCGTTATATGTTTCCGTCTTGTGATATATGATACAGCCGCTTTTCTGCCAGTCAGGAAGAGAATCATATTTGATCCCATATTCCTCCGAAAGCAGTTTTATTTTATAATCGGGCTTTTTTCCGCTCAGTATCTCAGCAGCGTCTGTACGGCTCATACCGTCCTTTATCATGGCATAATAACAGTATGAATCAAGAGAATTCCGATGCAGATCCTCCTGCCGCCATGCAAAATAATCCTTTACACTCTGCTCATCGGGTAGGGGGATAAGACGGCAGTCAAAGGAAACGGGAGTACCTGACCGTATGGAAAAAAATCCGCTTGCCTCGCCTGCAAGCACCGAAAGCAGCTTTCTTGTCTTATGATTATATGTATCATCGGCAGGGTGAAAAAGCAGAGATATCTCGTCACTCTGAGTATATCCGATAAGGATATTGAAACCGCAGCTCATAAGATGCGTCAGCGTTTCTGTCATATACCGATAAAATCTGAAATCATATGGCTTTTCAAAATTATCCTCGGTAAAGCGTGAAAAGCCTCTTCCGTCAAGCCTTGCACACAGAAAGCAGTTTTTCGGGATAAGATTGTCCTGTGCTTTTTCAATACGGCGCATTTTACTGTCAAGTTCTTCAAATATCATTTTTCATCGCTCCATTCCGATGTAATAAATCCTTTTTCGGTAAGTCTGACATAATAAAGCCTGTCAAAGCCTTCCTCATAAGAGGGGAGCACAAGCTTTTTATGAGTAGCCGCAACTGCAATGTCGGGGACTCTTTTTTCAGCGCTCCGAAGTCTGTTCCGTCCGATACATTCGCTGACAGATGAGCTGAAATAATATCCGATAACGGTATAGCCTGCCGTTTTTGCAGAAAGAATATACCGTTTTCTGTCCTCGGGTGTGGGATTTGTATTATCCGAAACAAAATCCTTTTTCTCCGCTATGGTCTTATCAAGCAAAGCTTTTTCACGATTACGGGTCTTAAGGGTATCAAGATTTATATGAATATGCTCCGAAAAATTCTCATGATAATAGCTTGATTTTCCGCTTGCCTGTATTCCCATGAATATTACCGCTTCCGACACAGAAACCTCCCCTTTTTTATAGTAGATAATAAAAAGTAAATAATTATCGGTTTAGTTACAATTATATCATAAATACATATATAATGCAAGGAATTTTTTGGACAGTAAAAAAACAGACGGCACATTTTATATGCACCGTCCTTGGATCAGATCTCTGTTATTTCGTATTTATCATAAACTATCTTCATATTTATCCTGTCAGTCTGCCACGGGTCATAAAAAATCACTGTCAGATAATTTTCATAGGAAACGCCTTCCTTATGTCCTTCTGTGACAAGCTCTTCATCGGGAGTATTTTTTACAGTGATACTGCCAATTTCAAATGGTACACTGCCATAAAGCATAAGCAGCGGACAGTCTGAAAAAGAAATTCGGTATTTTCTGCCGTTCCAGGTTTCTATGGTGATATAAAGCATATCTTCATAATTCATAGATATAACAAAGCTGTCATTATCGGAATATTTTTCAATATCCATATTATTTTTTCTCCATTATATCGGGATACATTGCCCTTATGCGATAATAAATAAAATCAATGAATTCTCCGTTTTCGGTCATAGCTGTTATTTCTGAGGGAGTAACAAGCTTGAAATCCACAGTTTCATTTTCCTGCAATACGATATCCTTTTCGGAAAAGCTTCCTCTGTAAAGATAATATTTGTGAATAGCGTTTCCGCCCCATTTTCCCGAGCGGACTATCTCTCCGCAGTATTCAAGCTGCTCAGGAGCGGCCTTAAGACCCGTTTCTTCCGCAAGCTCTCTTACTGCCGCATCAAGCGGAGCTTCTCCCGCAAGAACAGAGCCGCCTGTATTTTCCCATGAGCCGCCGTAATGCTTTTCGGGGTGACGCTGTGTAATAAGAATTTTTCCCTCATCATTTACCGAAAGGATATCCGCCACCAGATGATATTTCCCATCGGGAACAGGCTTGCCCCTTTCATGAAGCTCATTCAGAGGATTTCCGTTGATATCGTAAAGATCCCAGTATTCAGCCATATCGCTTACCTCCTTATATCAGACCCGACCAGATCATATTCTGTACATTATATAAAGGTTCAGCAGACCAGCCGTTTGCACCCTCGTCAAAGGGAACGAACCATGCCGCCGCAAGCTGTTCGTCAAGATCAATATCAAACGACGAGCCGCCTGCGCCCTCATGCATGATAGTTCTGTCCGAATAGCTGAAGCTGAGTCCGTGACGGATATCAAAACCGATACCGTAAAGACGATTCGGTTCATCTGCATTCCAGCAGTTATCGGGAATATTTTTTAGCTGAACAGTACTCATTCTTTCGACCGATCTTCTTCCTAAAATACGTGTATCGTCAAGCCTGCCGTTATTGATAAAGGCATTTCCGAAACGTATCAGGTCATAAACCGTTGAATGTAAGCCGCCTGCTGTATTGGGGATCTTATCCCATACACTTCCTCTGCCGTTACGCTCGTTTATTTCGCCTGAAATTACTTTTTCAAGATGCTCCTTTGCTTCATTTCCGCTGCAGAAGAAACGTCTTGCCTTGTCGGGAGTAAGATAAAATCCGCTGTCATTCATCTTAAGGGGACGAATTATTTTCTCTTCAATATAATCATCTGAGCTGATACCGCTTACTCTTGATATCACCTCACCGAGAATTGTAAATCCGAAGGAACAGTACATCCATTCCGTACCTGTAGGACGTCTCAGCCCTGCTGCAAGAGAGGGAGTTATCCAGTCAAACTCTCCCTGACCGTCCCATTTTTCAGCCGCTTCATTTATATATTTCCATTGAGTTTTTATAAGCGGCTCATCAAAGCAGCCGCCGTCAGGATATAATCCTGAGGTATGAGTAAGCAGATGCCATAAGGTTATTTTATCAAAGGGCTTTTTTGCAAACTGCGGAATTATTTCTCCGATATATGTGTTGAGTCTGATATATCCGTCCTCGATAAGCTGCATTATTGCCGATGCGGTAAAGGTCTTTGTGATAGAAGCGGTTCTGAAAACTGTATCGGGCTGCATAGGCGTATCTATGCCCATAGCGTTGTTTCTTCCAAGCGCACCGTGAGCAATGACCTTGCCCTTATGTGAAATGCAATAGCTTACACCATGAATGATTTTTCTGTCTATCATTTCACCGAAACGCCTGTTGAGCATTTCTATCCTGCTTTCGTCATAGCCTGTATCGCAGGGACGGCAGTCGGTTTTTCCGTTTATTACGTTCATAAAAAGTACCTCCTTTGAATTATAAGCTGTTGATAAATTCAGTGATAACACAGGCTGCTTCATTAACAGTCATATCTGTGTTATCTATATAAAACTGAAATTTATTTGCATTTTTTCTGAACCAGCCGTTATACTCTATCTGACCCGATATAAATTCATCACTGCCGCACATTCTTTCGGCAGGTCTTGCTTTTAGCCTTCGTGATATTTCATCATCGGAGCAGGTCATGCCTATAAAATATGATGAGGTTATATCATCGGGAATATTTACCTTGCTGTAAAAATCGATAGGGTTCATACAGGCGGCAAAAAGCAGGTCCTTTTCACCGGACATAACAACTGCACGTGCGATACAGTCGTCGTTATATTCCGATTCTCTGTCTGTACCTGCATAATCCCACCAGTTAATACCTACTTCATCTGTATCAACACAGAATACCTTATCTGATATACTGCTATCGGAAAGAACATCTTTCAGTGTTGATTTGCCCACTCCGCAGGCGGCACATAAAACAAATAATCTTTTCATATCCATTTCCTTTCCATGCTTACATAATTATTTCCGTTTTAAAATACTTTTCCTGAAAAATCACTGCTTCCGCAATTTCTTCCTTGGAAAAGCTCATTCCGTGGGGAGCGGCGACCCATTTGTCCTCAATATCATCAAAGCGGTGTATCACAGCAATGATCTTCCCTGTAAATTCCGTCAGCGGTTCATTTACTCCCATGATATATACGTCCTGCTCCTCGCCGTCGGGAGCAATGATCCCTTCGGCATATCCGTAATTTACGGGATAATATATATCCTTATGCTCAGGGTGAAAGCTTCCCATAGGTCTGTCGATTATGACCCTTACGTTTTTTCCGATCATTTATACACCTCCATAAAAAATAAAAGCGTACATCTTATACAGAAATGCACGCTTTAATACCGACATAAAAATACAGTGTTATCAAAAACTATATTTCTTAAAGTTATAAAAGAGTTCATTTTCCGAAGTATTGAATTTTTTGAAAAAAATATTATGCTTTAACATCGTAAAATCCTCCTTTAGAATACTCCTGTTTCTGTTGTCATCGTAAGCATAGGAAATGTTTGCATCGTCGGGGTATTCTTTTGAAACAAGATTGCCCACCTTGTCAATAACTTTTCTCAGTCTGACTATGAGTTGATATAATGCTATAACCAAAAATACTTTTAGAATTTTGCTTTTGAAATATCTTCAAATTTTATATTAGTCAATTTATTTTTTACGAGAATATTTTTAAGCTTCTCTGTTACTATCGGTAAATTAGGTAAATTATCAAATACAAAAATATCACTTCCGTCCCACTTATCCATATCAAATGAAACACCATATAGATCATTGGGTTTAAACAAAGGTGTATTACATTTGGGACACTTAGGTATGGTACTTCCGTCAATATTCATAATGTCACCGCATTTGCTTGTTATATCCAGAAAGCAATAACTTACTTCAGATACATTCAGGATATTACCTTTTCTGTCTGTCCATTTGCTGCAGTAAGCTTTTTGCCGCACAAATCCAGTAATTAGTATTTCCTCAATAACCCCACAATTTCAAGTTTGTGAGATATAACAGAAAAATACGAATCAGGCGCACAAACATTGCCGCCAGACGGTCAATGTTCATAGCAATCACAGACAGAAGTATCGAAGCTTCTGTTGTATTTTTCAGCTTTGTGTACAACAAACCAAGACCGAATTTAC
>JAFUOZ010000099.1 GCA_017481565.1 Oscillospiraceae bacterium
AGGAAGCCCCCGTAAGTCCCCACATTGAAGAAATATTTATTATTCTTCCCGATTTTTTATGAACCATGCCTTCAATTACCGCCTGAGTAACATTATACACCCCTTTTACGTCAATGTCAAATATTCTGTCCCATTCTTTTTCATCAATATCGCAGAACATGATCTGACGGGCAACTCCTGCATTATTCACAAGTACATCGACTGTTCCAAGCTTCTGTTTTATATCCTCAAGCATTTTATTCACAGCAGCTTTATCTGCCACATCAGCCTGAAATACCGCAGCATTTCCGCCTTTTTCGTTTATAAGCCTGCATACCTCCTCTGCGGCGGCAGTATTATTATTGTAATTTATCGCTACCGCATATCCGTCAGAGGCAAGCTTTAACGCTGCTGCTCTTCCTATTCCTCTTGAAGCTCCCGTAACAAGAGCAGTTTTCATATCAGATCAGATCCTTTCAATTACCATTTCCATTCGGCGAAAATATCCTTCTTTTCTTCTTTTTTCCGTCGCTTGACAGTTTCATTGACTATACCCCATACAATAAGGATAACGCCTGCCGCCATAAGATATACCCACCATGATGAGCTTGTCCACAGCTCTGCCGTCATCATAAGTACGAGAGTAACTATGCCGCATACGGAAAGAGTAAGCCAGCGCTTTCTCCTTACAATAAAGGATACTGCCATAATTACCGCAAATACTGCCGCTGTAAATACCGCACTGCTTATAAGCATATCGGAATATGTTTTGATAAGCATATATACCGCAAACGCTGCAGATGCCCAAAATGAGATCCTTCCGCTTCTGCTGTATCTGCGATAGATAAAGCACATTGCTGCCGAAAAAGCCGCAAAGCCCACAGTATAGAATACTATCTCAAAGCTTAAGGGGATATCTCCGAAGGGCTGGAACAGATATGCGCCCAGAAGCATTATCGCTCCCGCTGTTTTCATTCCCGTAAGAAGCTTTTCATGCCCTCCCGTACGTCCGATAAAGGCAAAGCAATACGCCGCAGCCGCAAACCACAGCAGCCACCATAATTTTTTATCGGCAAATATGCCATAATCTGAAAATACTATCATAAGTGATGGTATCATCGCTGCCGAGCATAGCATAGGAAGATCTGTTGTATAATTCTCGGATACAAGCTTTTTATTGAAAAATCTTCCTGTAAACAACATTGCAGCATATGCAATCATACCAATGATAAATATTATATGAGGTGCTCCAATAAAGCTGTCCAGAGTGAATATCAGCGCCGGATTCATCATTATTCCCGAAAGAACAAACAGAAGATTGTTTTTCTGTTTTCTTACATGATAGATATGCATAAAAAGATACATTGCAAGTGACAGTGAAAAAGCAAGCGTTATCCACAGCTTCATTTCACCGCAGTACTTGTTCCACCAGCCGTAACAGCTGATAAATCCGAATGACGAGCTAAGTGACGCAAACAGCTTTGTCATTCCCCACGATACAGAAGCATACTCTGTTCTTTTGCCGTGAATAAAATGATATGCAATAAGTACCGCAGAGCCTGCCAGCGCAGGGAGCGCTATTGCAAGAAAATCAACATCATGCTCGGTTATTATCCTTGCTCCGCTTGCGCATACCGATAACATGAACATTGTCTGCATACCTGCAAAGGGAGCGGAGCTTTTTCCGTCACGGAAGGTATATGCTGTGAGACAGGCTGTAGCTGTCCACATATAAACATCGGGATAATCGGAAATATCCCCCGAAACAAACAGCATAAGAAGTGACATTGCCTCCATACCGAAAAGCATATATCTGCGGAATGAGGGCAGCTTATCAAATGCACACATGATGATATATGCAGCTGTACCTGAAAGCATTATTCCCAGAGCTGTTTCACTTACATAGTCCCCGAATGCATTGTCAACAGCAGAGGCTATTGACAGCAGTACAGGCATAACAAGATACTGCATACGCTTTGAGTGTACACTTTCGTTTCTGCCCGAAATAACACAGACAGCAGCCGAGCATACGATAAGGGCGATTCCTGCCGCAAAAGCATATATATTATCAATATTTCCGCTGTATATCGCCATACAATGACCGCTTATGAATACCGAAAGCATATTTACCGCATTTGCGAAGGTACTCTGTTTTTTATCCGAAAAATGATATGCACAGAATGAGCCTATAATAAGCAGTGAAGATATTCCGTATTCAACAGCAGTATAAGCTTCAGGCTGAAATACGGTATGTATTCCGCCCGAAACAGTCGCCGCAAGGAAGATAAGAGACGCTGTATTCACAGCCGCCTTTCCTCTGCTGTCTCTCAGAGCATATATCAGCATACAAGCCGCAGACAACAGAAGATAATGCTCGGGATAATTATAATCAGATACCGTATGTATGAACATAACAGCCGCAGAAGCCTGAATACCTGTAAGGAGCATATTTCTGCTTCCCCGCATTTTGTCAGTCATTGCCGCAAATACATAAACAGATGACCATACAAGTAGAATAATATCCGCAATAACGGAATATTCCTCACCGAAAATATTTTCTGCAATAATAGCTGTTGAAATGGTCATAGGTACGATAAATATCTGAAGTACCCTTGAACCAAAGCTGTCGTTTCTTCCCGAAACAAATGCCATTGCCGCTGCAGCAAGGATAAGTCCCATACTTACAGCCGTCTGGACCGTTATATTATCACATTCAACACTTCCTGCCGCAAAGCCGTAAATATATACGGAAACAGTAAACAGCCAGTGTGCAACGGAGCTTTTTCTGTGGTCTGAAAACTCATACATAAAGAACATTGCCGCTGTGATTATTCCCGATATACTGTACATAAACATTTCCGATGCGGTCAGATCATATTGATACAGCATACGGGCTGTATCTGTTATCATAGCCACAAGCACTGTAAATGAACATATATTGACAGGAATATTCGTTTCAGTGTCCTTGTTTGAATAAGCCAACAGGAAACAGCCTGCTGCAGATATCCACATATAAACTGACGGAAATACCATGCTGTCAATAGTAAGTATGAAGCATATGATCGAGGAGAACTGTGTGCCGAAGAAAATATATCTTCGGTATTCGGGCGATCTGTCTGTAAAGGCAAGAACTGCATAAACGACCGTCCACATAATAAGACTTATCTGAATTACAGTATCACCGAATGCAACAGGTCCTGCCGCAGGTACAAACAATGAGCTTACAAAGGGTACTGTAAGATACTGTAATGGTGCGGAATTTTCATTTCCGCTTCTTCCCGAGTATATAGCCATTCCCACTGCAGAAGCAATAACAGCAAGGGCTGTCACCTGCATAGGCATGGTATCACAGAAAAGAATATCTGCAAAAAGTCCGCTGAAATATGCCGATAAGGTAAAGAACCAGTCAGAAAATGAGCTTCTCAGCTTTTTGAATCTGCTGAATACAAAGAATATACATACAATAAATACACCCGAAACTGCGAGTGCTGTTCCCTTATCTCCCGATAAGAAGGAACTGAACTGATAGGAAAGCATTACAAGTGATGGTACAGACATATACCGCATTATGCTGTTTCCTCTCACTGCCATTACGATCATGACCATAGTCATTACTGCAGTACTTGCCACATATGCCCATGAATATACAGGCTCGGCAGATGACATAAAACAGAAGAAGTTTATCAGCATTGTAGGTATTGATGCCATAAGGGATATTGTACCGAAAAGACGGCGATGATCATCCTCAAAGAATTCCATGCACGAAAGGACAGCTGTTATTACCGCAACAGTTGCAAAGGTCATTTCTCCATAGGAATATGGAGTAAACAGCTTGTAGGAAGCCGCCGCCGCAAGAACTGTAAAGGGCAGTACGGAAAAATATGTGTTTTTTCCGGTAAAGCGACCGTCAAGGAATGCCGCTGCCGCAACTGTACAGCCTATAAATGCTGTGATTCCGCTGCCTGAGAAAATCACATCAGTCGCTGATATGATACACGTATTGATAAGAACAAAGGAATTATATTTTCCCAGGAAATATTTATCAGCCTTTTCGGAAATACGGGGAGCGGTCAGTACAATAATAAGCGAATAAACCGAAACAGCAAGTGCCGCTGCTCCGCTTGTAGGCATAAGCTGAACCAGTATTCCGCATATTGCCGCCGAAAATGCACTGAGTGAAGATAATGCGGCAGCAGGCGAATTATAAGTACGGACCGCACCATAGGATATTCCGCCTATTGAAGCGGCAGTAAGCGCACATAAAAGCGCCGCGCCCTCTCCGCTGAAGGAAAGCCACTGTCCGAACAGACCGAAGATACCGCAGGCAGCCATTGCCGCCGGAAAAAATACACTTCCAAGAGCAAAGAATGCCTTGCCTGTACTGATAAGCTCCAGCTTTTTATCAGCAATATAATGAATAGTAAAGAAAAGTACAGAAAATGAAAACAGAAGTATTGCACGGAGAGCATTTCCCATGCTCCACCATTCGGCATTAATAAAAATAACGCCTGCCAGAGTAACGAACATTGCTCCGAGAATAAGTATAACATTTGCCGTATTTACAGTCTTTACAGGCTTATCATAAGCAGTGTCATATCCGTAAACAGGAGCTTTTCTTGGCTGAGAAGCTGTATTATTTGCTGTTTCCTTCGTTTTGGTTTCGGAAGATATATCCGATACAGGCTTTGTTTTTTCGTCATTCAAGGAAACAGCATTTTCATTCATTCGTACAGATTCAGCAGTTTCAAAGGTCTTGTCCGCATGGAGCTCGGGAACAGGCTGTATCTGCCTTGCTGATTCGGCGGTATTGCTCTGCTTTTTATGCTCCTCATCGGAAAACATAGGCTTGATACCGCTTGTATCAACAGAGTGACGTTCGGAAGCAGCAGAATATGCAGAATGCATATATGACATATCATACCCATTCTGATTTATAGGAACAGATCTTGGTACAGATACATCAATATCGGGCTTTTCCTCAATATTTGCATCCTTTATGAGCTTTTTCAGCTTATTATTGTGATATCTGAGATTTTCATTCTCTGATTTAAGACCGCTTACATTGATCTTTAGCTTGACTATCCAGATTATAAGACCGATAATAATAACAGTTTGCATAATTGTCACTCCGTTTCATCCGATTAGTTTCAAGATTAGTCATTTATTGTCTATTATTATATCATTCGGATAGACAACTGTCAAGGAAATACTGCACTTGTTTACCATAAAAGATATTAATACTAAAACACACGATTTAAAAACGTCAACGGAAAGCTATAGTATATACTCAGTAAAAAAGAACCGCTCATAGAAAAGCGATTCTTTTTATAGTGACTATAAGGTATTGCAGGATATCAGAACAGCTTTTTTACATCATTGAAGGTTACAAAAACCATAAGCGCCATAAGCAGAAGCATTCCTGCCATATGGATAAAGCCCTCTGTTTCTGCCTTAAGCTGCTTGCGGCGTATTGCTTCGATAACCAAGAATACAAAACGTCCTCCGTCAAGTGCGGGCAGCGGCAGAAGATTGAATATACCTACATTTATGGTAATAAGCATTGCCATTTCAAGTATATAGGACCAGTCTATACCGAATTCCTCTGTTACCTCTGTTATAGCAGAAACGATTCCCACAGGTCCGCTAAGATCATTTACACCGTATTTTCCCAGAATAATATCCCTTAATGACATTAAAACTATTCTTCCGTTGTAAATGGTCTTTTTTATACTGTATGGCAGAATATTTGCAACGGTGATCTTTTCGGAATATACCTTGAAATCATAGATAAGTGTCTGCTTGCCTGTTTCAGAATCAATCCCCTTTGCAAAGGTCACTCCGTCAAGCTGTACCCTTTCACCGTTACGCTCTACTGTAAAATCAAAAACTCCGTCCTCATCGTTTGTAAGCTCATAGATAACATCATTCATAGTAAAAACGTTCAGATCATTTATTTTCACTATAACATCATCAACAGAAAGACCATAGCTGCTGCTTACAGCGTCCTCGGAAAATACAGCTATTCTTGTAGTGATGCCCTTATCAGTTACCAGAAAGAAAATCACTGCAAGAATAAATCCAAGAATGATATTCATAAATGCACCTGCAACAATAACTATCATTCTTTTCCAGACAGGCTTGCTTCGGAAGCTGTTTTCGTCCTCTGCCTCATCGTCCTCACCCATTGCGCAAAAGCCGCCTATCGGTAGAATACGCAAAGTAAATAAAGTCTCCTTCCCCTGCTTTTTATATATTACGGGACCCATTCCGATTGCAAATTCATTTACGGGAATACCGCAAGCCTTTGCAGCAAAGAAATGACCGCCCTCATGAATTATAATAATAAAACAAAATATCAATACCGCTATCAGAATAGAAACGACCGAACTCATCGGCAGACCTCCTTAATAACATATTCTCTTGCCGCCTTATCGGCACAGCATATATCCTCATAGCTGTCAACACTGTATGAAGCTATTCTTTCAACAGCGCCATCCACAAGCTCACCTATTTTCAGGAAAGGTATTTTTCTATCGAGAAAAAGAGCTACAGCCGCTTCATTTGCTCCGTTTGCTATGCATGGACGGTCACCACCTGCTTTTATTGCATTTATACAGGCGCTTAAGCAGCTGAACGTATCATAATCAGGCTCAGCAAATGTTAGCGTCCCGTAATCGGTAAGCGACAGCCGCTTTGTATCACATTCCACCCGCTCAGGATATAAAAGCGCATACTGTATAGGTATTTTCATATCAGGTACACCAAGCTGTGCTATAACAGCACCGTCAGCAAGCTCCACTGCAGAATGAATCACACTCTGTCGGTGAACAACTATCCTTATCTGCTCGGGACGAAGTCCGAACAGCCATTTTGCTTCTATAAATTCAAGACCCTTATTCATAAGTGTAGCGGAATCAATGGTTATTTTATTTCCCATGGTCCAGTTGGGATGTGCAAGAGCCTGCTCCACAGTAACATTTTCAAGCTCCTTGCGTGTTCTTCCAAAAAAAGGACCACCAGAAGCAGTAAGAATGATACTGTCAAGCTGTTCAGACTTTTCACCCCGGAGACACTGAAAGATTGCCGAATGTTCGCTGTCTATGGGATATATCTTAACTCCCCTCTTTTTTGCGGCAGACATGACTAAATGACCGCCTGCAACAAGGGTCTCCTTATTCGCAAGTGCAATATCCTTTCCTGCTTCAATAGCGGTAAGAGTAGGAAGAAGTCCCACCATTCCAACAACAGAATTGACTATTCGCTCTGCTTCACTTTCCTCTGCAAGACTGCAAAGACCCTCCATGCCGCATAGTATTTCAGTATCGGTATCCGCAAGCAGAAGCTTCATTTCATTATAAAGCGTCTTATCATATATGCATACTCTTTTCATACGAAATTCCCGTGCCTGCTCGGCAAGCAGACGAGTATTTTTCATCGCAGCCGCAGAAATAACAGATATATTATGCTTACGGCAGACATCAAGAGTCTGTGTTCCTATCGACCCTGTCGAGCCGAGAACAGATATTTTATTCATAGCCTTCTCCATATCAAAAGATTTCCTTCACATTTTCCTGTGCAAATTTAAAATAAATTTTTGTAAGGGGTCCGTCGGGATAATCACCTATGATACTGTCATATTTCATTAGCTTATCCCACAGCTTTTCATCAGGTTCATCACCGTTCAGAACATTCTCAGGAACTGCCTCAGCGACCTTATCAAGAATATCTGATGTTTTTACAGCTCCAAGCATTCGGAATGTTTCCGCTGTTTCTTTCAGATAATATCCCAGACCATCTTCAATAAATGAATATAGCGAATCTGCCTGAACAGAGTCCTCCAATCTTGGACAAAGGTATATTTTTCTTTGTATGTCATTCATTTCGTTGATATCCATCTCTGAATAATTTCCGTAGATAAGCTCATAAAACACTTCCATAAAATCACTTTCATCAAGCCGTGACGCTGCATTGTGATCTTTATTATTAACTATATCTTTCAGCTTTTCTTCAGTCATTTCATATCCTCCACTAATTCAAAATATATGAGGCGTACACAAATGCACGCCTCATAATTATATATTCCTGAATTTATGCAAATATATCCACGAAGCTTAAAAACATTACCATAAACGGCAGAACAAAGAGCACACTGTCAAATCTGTCCATAATACCGCCATGGCCGGGCATTATATTGCCGTAATCCTTGATCTCATGCTCACGCTTGATAAGAGAAGCCGCCAGATCTCCCAGCATACCGAGAACAGATGTTGCAAGTCCTATAATAACAACAGCAATATAGTTTACATCAAAGATCTGTCCCCTTGCTCCCATAAACTTCTGATAGCAAAGTGCATAGATACAAAGTACAATAATGTTTACAATAACTCCGCCTACAGCACCTTCAACGGTTTTCTTAGGAGAAATATCGGGGCAAAGCTTGGTTTTGCCCATTGCAGTTCCCACAAAATATGCTCCGCCGTCTGCAAGCCATGGCGATGCAAGCGAAATTACAATATAGCAGATACCGTGAACCTCACTCATCTGATATACTGTGATAAGTCCGCACATTGAAAGAGTTATCAGTATCGTAGCAGTTATCATTTCGCAGAGCTTTGCAAAGGGAAGCTTTTTATGATCTCCCACATAGCCTGCAAAAAGACCGCACATTACAATACCCGAAAAATATACTCTCCATGAAATATCGGGAAGATATGCACATAAAAACGGCATTACAGCACCGTAAATATAGCAGCCGAGACAGTGCCATTTGAATTCATTACATTTACATGCTGTCAGCAGCTCATTCAAAGCCATGACAATAAGTGCCGCAACAGCTATTGGCAGAACCACTGTATCTGCAAGAAAAAGTATTCCGATTGCAACTGCAATACCGATAGCTGCTGATATAATTCGCTTAGCCAAAATAATCCTCCGCCCCGACAGCTTACAATTTCTGCTTAGCCGCCTTTTGTTTTTATATGATCATACGCCGCCGAAACGCCTGTTTCTTTCGGCATATTCCGCCAGTGCCTTATCCAGATCAGAAGCCTTGAAATCAGGCCAGAGAACATCGGAAAAATAATATTCCGCATAAGCGCACTGCCAGATAAGAAAATTTGAAAGCCTGTATTCGCCGCTGGGACGTATCACCAGATCAACATCAGGTGCATCACCTGTATACAACATTCCCGAAAGCATTTCCTCGGTAATATCCTCAGGCTTTATAAATCCCCCCGCTGCCAGTTCAGCTGCCTGTTTTGCCGCATGGACTATATCGTCGCGACCGCCGTAATTCATGGCAAGCATAAGTGTCATACCGTCACAATGACGTGTATTTTCCTCCAGCTTAAGCATTTTATCCCTTATCGACTGACGAAATGGAGCCTTGCTTCCAAGAAAAACTATCCTTGTGTTTCTGCCTGCATATCTTTCCACATCGTCAAGATATGAATCAAACAGATCCATAAGTGCAGCCACTTCATCGGCAGGACGTTTCCAGTTTTCTGTTGAAAAGGCATAGAAAGTAACATACCTTATTCCAAGCTTACGGCAGTAATCACCGATCTTTCTGAATACGGCTGCCCCCTCCTTATGTCCGAAGGTTCTGGGAAGACCACGCTTTTTAGCCCATCTTCCGTTGCCGTCCATAATAAATCCTATGTGGACAGGCAGATTTTTATTTGTTGATTTTTCCAAAATTATATGCTCCGAACCGATCAGATGGACATAACTTCCTTTTCCTTGACAGCAACAGCATCATCTATCTTATCAATGAACTTATCTGTCAGCTTCTGCATTTCCTTTTCAAGATCCTTAACATCATCCTCTGTGATCTCGTTGTTCTTCTTCATTGTCTTTACCTTATCGAGACCGTCTCTGCGAATATTTCTGATAGTTACCTTGCCCTCTTCACCGATCTTCTTGATCTGCTTTACAAGCTCTTTTCTGCGCTCCTCAGTAAGCTGAGGGAAAGTCAGACGAAGAACATTTCCGTCATTTGTGGGATTGATACCGATATCAGATGTCTGGATAGCCTTTTCGATAAGCTTCAGTGAAGACTTATCCCAGGGCTGAATAACAAGAATTCTTGCCTCTGCAACGGAAATTGCAGCCATCTGATTTACAGGAGTAGGTGCTCCGTAATAATCCACCATAACCTTATCAAGTACAGCAGGATTAGCTCTGCCTGCTCTGATAGTTGAATATTCGTGCTCTAAGCTGTTAAGGCACTTCTCCATTTTAGCCTGTGCTGTTTTGATCTGCTCGTTCATATAAATCCAAATCCTTTCAAATTTAATTATAGTATATTCAGGTAAATTTTATTCACGGTCTATAACAAGAGTTCCGACTTTTTCTCCCATACAAGCGTCAAGGATATTATCGGGTCTCTTAAGATCGAATACAAGAATAGGTATATGATTATCCTTGCACATTGAAGCAGCTGTACTATCCATAACTGCAATATTATTAACAAGGATATCATTGAAGGTAAGCTCGTCATACTTGACAGCGTCGGAATACTTGTTGGGATCCTTATCATATACTCCGTCAACCATTGTAGCCTTAAGTACGATATCGGCCTCAATTTCAGCCGCACGGAGAGTAGAAGCTGTATCGGTGGAGAAGAAGGGATTTCCCGTTCCGCATCCGAAAATAACAACTCTCCCCTTTTCAAGGTGACGCACTGCCCTGTTTCTTATGTAAGGTTCTGCCACCTCACGCATGGAAATTGCGGTCTGAACTCTTACATCAAGACCTTCAGACTCAAGAATATCCGCAACAGCAAGGGCGTTCATAGTCGTAGCAAGCATACCGATATGATCGGCTCTTGTCCTGTCCATAGCTCCGCTTGAACGACCTCTCCAGAAATTACCTCCGCCTACTACGATACCCATCTGTACGCCTGCATCGGCGCATTTCTTTATGCTCTTGCATATATCCGTAATAACGGTGTAATCAAGACCTGTTTTCTTGTCTCCCGCAAGTGCTTCACCACTAAGCTTAAGAAGC
>JAFUOZ010000100.1 GCA_017481565.1 Oscillospiraceae bacterium
GGCTTCTGCTAAGAACAAGGCTACTTGGGGCACAGAGCTTACTCCTAAGGCTGCTTCTGGTACCTAATAATTAATTGAATAATTAATTACATAGCTTAATATGAGAGCCGCTCGGAAATATCCGGGCGGTTCTTTTTTGTATGCTTTCAAAAGTATGATCAAAAAAGCTGATGCCCGTTAAAGCATCAGCTTCCTTTGATTTATGAATTATTACTTGACAGCCTCTTTGAGAGCCTCTGTTCTGTCGGTTCTTTCCCATGCAACGCCGAGATCCTCACGTCCCATGTGACCGTATGCGGCAAGCTGTCTGTACTGAGGCTTTCTCAGCTCAAGATCCTTGATGATAGCCGCAGGCTTAAGATCGAATACCTTATCAACAGCCTCTGCAAGCTTATCATCTGCTACCTTACCTGTGCCGAAGGTATCTACCATTACGGATACAGGCTTTGCTACGCCGATTGCATAAGCAAGCTCAACCTCACACTTATCGGCAAGTCCTGCTGCTACGATGTTCTTTGCAACATATCTTGCTGCATAAGCTGCGGAACGGTCAACCTTTGTAGGATCCTTTCCTGAGAATGCTCCGCCGCCGTGACGGGCATATCCGCCGTAAGTATCAACGATGATCTTTCTGCCTGTAAGTCCGCTGTCTCCCTGAGGTCCGCCGATAACAAAGCGACCTGTGGGATTTACATAGTACTTTGTATCAACAAGCAGTTCGGCAGGTACTACGGGCTTGATAACATTTTCGATGATATCATTTCTGATAGTATCCATATCTACTTCGGGAGCGTGCTGAGATGATACAACGATAGTATCAACTCTTACAGGCTTGCCGTCCTCATATTCAACGGTAACCTGAGTCTTTCCGTCAGGACGGAGATATGCAAGAGTTCCGTTTTTACGAACCTCGGTAAGTCTCTTTGCAAGCTTATGGGCAAGTGAGATAGGCATAGGCATAAGCTCGGGAGTTTCGTTGCAGGCATATCCGAACATCATACCCTGATCGCCTGCACCTGTCTGATTATCATCGGCAGTATCGCCGTCCTTATGTTCCTTAGCTTCATCAACGCCCAGCGCAATATCGCAGGACTGTTCATCAATAGAGGTCATGACCGCACAGGTATGACCGTCAAAGCCGTACTTTGCACGATCATATCCGATATCGATAACTACCTCTCTTACAAGCTTGGGAATATCCACATAGCATGAGGTAGAGATCTCACCCATGCACATTACCATACCTGTTGTTGTGCAGGTCTCGCAGGCAACTCTGCCTGTAGGATCTTCTGCAAGAATAGCGTCCAGAACAGCATCGGAGATCTGATCGCAGATTTTATCGGGATGTCCTTCTGTAACGGACTCCGATGTGAAAAGCATTTTTGACATGATTACATCTTCCTTTCGTTTTATTTCTCATTTGAGAAGAATGCTTATCTTTGATATGGCGAGAAAAAAGCGCCGTAGGATTATCCACGACGCATGAAATTTCTTATTATAAGAAAATTCCTCATCTCTCGGATAATATCCGCAGGATTTAGCACCTTTTTTAAGACATATCGTCATTAATCAGGTTGCCGGGCTTCACAGGACCAGTTCCTCCGCCACTCTTGATAAGGTTTTAAATTTTACATATTTATTATACAGCATATCTATGCTGTTGTCAATAGGAAAATAAAATTTTATTATATTTTGTCAGATAATGCTTTATACTTCTGTATGAGCGATAAGTTCATTTATCTTATCAAGCGAAAGCTCGGTGGCTTCTGCTATCTGTTGGGGAGAAAGGCTTTTGGTTCTTATAAGAGATATTGCAGTTTTAATGGTTTTTTCTTCAGCTTTTGCATTTGCTTCAGCTTTGGCTTCAGCTACTGCCTCTTCAATTTCTTCTTTTAAAAGATCTTCAATTATTTTACACATAGCCTTATCACCTTCTGAATATATTATACAATACAATAAAAAATATGTCAACAGATTTTAAGGAACCGCTGATTAAATCGTTTCAAGACCCATTCAGTAAATTTTGCCGCTGCGGCAAAGGCATTTTCAAGGGTCTGAAACGATGCCTATGGCTTTAATCAGCGCATCCTTAATAGTATAAGATCAACAGCCGAAGAAGTATCCGTCCCGCCCGATCATTTTTCGTCATACATTCCTCTTACATATTCCTCCATTCCCGAAATATCTGTAAGCATGAAATGAGCCTCTCCGAACTGAATATTAAAAACAGCATAATCACCGCATATTTCAGCTTTTGAGATATCACGGTTATTGGACATACCGCCTTTGCTGAACCATGCTAAGCCGATATCCTCGCAGGTATACTCACCGAGTGAGTCAACAGGATAATATATCCATATATCTCCGTATATTGAATCAAAGCAGTATTCCTTTGAAACAGGTCTGCTTATCCATTTTTCTTCATTATGCTTCTTGTATATCTGATACAGCGTATTATCATGGGAGACCTCAGCCTTTATCCTATCCTCACTTTTTGCATAACTGCGCTGTTCAGCAGGGAAATAAGCATAAGTAAATTCCTCGGTTTCCAAAAGCTTTATATCGAGACGGGTCACTTCGTCATTAAGATTACTGAAATGATCGGTTATATGAGGTGCATATTTCTGATAATCATTATATTTATAAAAAGCCCTTTTGTCATATGCTTTGATTTTGTAAAAAAACTCATCTCTGTGTTCTTCGGTATCAAAGGAAGTAAGCTCTGCCTCAAAATTACCGGGGAGCTTTTCAATATATTCCCGAGTGAATACAGTATCCGCAAATACCATTTCAAGCCTCACATTATAGGAGCTTAAAAATTCTGTGATGTTACTGCCGTCAAAATATTCTTCGGCAACATTCAAAGGATACAGAGAAGAGTACAGATTTGTTTTATAATATGTCTTATAATAATTTATCTCTATTATCTTTCCGCCGGGCAGTAATCCGTCAATATATTCCTCTGCCGCTTGGGATATGATTCCGTATTGATAGTTATCGCTGCAGCAGGGCTTTTCTTCATTCATATAGGTAACAACGCCAAAATCAGTATCACCGTATTTCATATGCACATAAACACAACTTCCCGGCTCACCGAAATTTTCAAGGTCTGATGCATATTCAGTATCAATAAACTGTGCATTAAAACCGTATTTCTCACGGATATATTCCGATGTTATCTCAGAAACCCTTTTATAATTTTCGTTCAGCTTTTTCTGTTTTTCCTGATAACGTAAAAAATTTGACAGGCTGATAAGCAGTATAATAACAGCCAATACGATCAATATCACACGCTCAGGCTTTATATCTTTAACCTTCATAAACCGCCCTCCCGGGATGATAAAACGGTGCTTTTCAATTTACGAAAACCGAGTATCAAGTCCGATCATCTCACCGTCAATATTCCCCAGATAATCATTTATATAAGCCGAATAGGATCGATACGGATCATTTGGAATGACCCTGTAGCTATATGTTCCGTCTGTATTCAATCTCTGATATTCACGCTGACCCTGTAAAAACTCATTTCTGTGCTCTTCCGTATCAAAGGAAATAAGCTCAACCTCAAATCCGTCAGGGAAAATTTCCATATCCTTTTCGGAAAAAGTCCTGTCCGCAAATATAATATCAAGCGAGCCGTTGCAGCTGCTGATGATCTGTCCGATATTGCCGCCGTTATAGTGATCATCAAACAGATCATAATAATTCATACGATCTTCTGAGATACTTCCCATTTTCAAACCGATTATTATTCCGTCGGGATATAGCTCCGCAATATATTTTTCAGCCGCCTTAATTATTTCGTCAGCCTGATAATTGTCACGCCAGTAAACCTGATTATTTCGTATTCCTCTGCTTGCACAGAAATACCTGTCACCGTATTTCAGAAGTACATTGACAGAAATATAAGCAGCTGTATCGGAATCGTCATAATACTGCAAAGCATCTTCATATTGAATTTCGGTCACTTCAGCGTCAAAGCCGTATTTATCGCGGATATATTCAGCTGCGTCTGCGGATGCACGTTTATAATTTTCACTGAGCATTTTATTTTCAAGCTTTTCTGCTATATTAAGATGTATATCGGGAAAAATCTGATAAAAAACCAAAAATAACATAATAACAGCAGCTATAGCCGCTATTATCCGACTGAGCTTTATATCTTTAACCTTCATAAACCGCCCTCCCGGGATGATAAAACGGTGCTTTTCAATTTACGAAAACCGAGTATCAAGTCCAATCATCTCACCGTCAATATTCGCCAGATAATCATTTATATAAGCTGTAAAATCCTCATAAGAAATACTGATAGGGGAGATTATGTATTCTTCTCCGTCTATAGTATATGTATGGTAAATGCTGTCTAAAAAATCATTTCTGTGCTCTTCCGTATCAAAGGAAATAAGCTCAACATCAAATCCGTCAGGGAAATTTTCAATATCCTTTTCGGAAAAAGTCCTGTCCGCAAATATAATATCAAGCGAGCCGTTGCAGTTATTGATATAATTTTCTATATCATCGCCGATGAAATATTCATTAAAACAGCGGAAATAATGGTGCTTATATGTATCAAAAGTAGGACTGCCAATCTCAAGCTCAGTGATACTTCCGTCAGGAAATAATCCTGAAATATATTTTTCCGCCGCCATAATAATTTGATCTGCCTGATAATCATCACGGCAATAGGGTACTCCGTTATATACGCCTGTATTTACCTTAAATTCCTTGTCACCGTATTTCATGAGCATAGTTACAGATACATTATCCGCACATTCAGGCTCGTCATACTGTTTTAAAAATGCTTCTATCTCGATTCCTGTTACTTTTGCATCAAAGCCATATTTATCACGGATAAAGCCGACAGCGATCTGAGATGCCTTTTCGTATTTTTTATGGAGTAAAAGCTTTTCTTTTAAAACAGGACTAAGAATTACCCAAAGCGATACTATTATAAGCAAAGCCGCAATAACCGCAATTATTTTGATTTTTCGAGCTTTCATAAGCCGTCTCTCCGCCCCTCTGTAAAAAAAAGGCAGAGAAAAACCTCTCTGCCCGAATAGATTTAAGGAACCACTGATTAAATCGATTATCGCCCCACTCAGTCAATTTTGCCGCTGCGGCAAAGTATTTTCGTGCGGCGTAATCGATGGCTGCGCCTTTAATCAGCGTTTCCTTAAATATAAATCAGAACCATTCCTCAATGATCCTCTCAGCCGCTTCAGCGGTAAGCTCACGCATTTTCTTGTCCGAGCCGCCCTCATCGTGCAGCATTTCCAGCTCCATGATAACGTCCTCTAAAAGACAGGAAAGATCACCGTCTGTGCGGTCATCATCTGCGATAGCACGGAGAGAGTCATAAAAGCTGTCTGCGGATATTTTACCGCCTGCCGCCTTATCGCATAATTCTCTGAGTTTATTTTCCATAATAAGCCTCCTCAGGTTATACCGTGCTTAGGCATATTTTTCCTTGCACTTGCGATAGAAACAAGGATCATCATAGCCTTCTGCTTGTTTTCAGCCTTGATTTTCTTGACCTTTTCAAGATCGGCACTGCTTCTCACCTTAACGGTTATCATAGGCAGACGTTCAAAAGCCTCAACCGATGCTTCTGCCATGCATCTTCCGCAGCGGCAGCAGCCGAAACGCTCCAACACGGGAGAGAGCCACTCGGAAACAAGCTCGGAAGCAATATTGACCTCAGTTTCGCCTGTGTCATGACCGGCGGAAACGGGAGCCGCCGCCTTAGGAGAAGCGGCTTCAATAGCAGCTCTTGTGCGCTGTTCCTCGATAGGACGGATAACATCTTCCTTGAATTCCTTGTCGATTATAGGATTTG
Organism: Oscillospiraceae bacterium; assembly: GCA_017481565.1. GTDB lineage: Bacteria > Bacillota > Clostridia > Oscillospirales > Ruminococcaceae > RGIG4694. The sequence goes on from JAFUOZ010000100.1 coordinate 5,837, forward strand.
AAGCCTGATTTCCCGTAAGCAGCTTCATAACAGAAGCCGTCTTATTGGATTTTCTGCTTTTCAGCAATATTATCCCTCCTTTTTGTTTTTATAGTATAAAATATCATAATACAAGCTCAGGGTAAAGTGTCTTTGCAAGCCTTGCATATTCCTTTGAAGCCTTGCTTTTCGGTGCATATTCATCAATGGTCATCTGATGTGCAGGAGCCTCTGCTGCGGCAATGCACATGGGTATCTTTATATCAAGCACTTTAGTACCAAGCTGATCCGCAACGATCTCAGCCATTTCGGCAGCCTCGATGTTAAGCAGATATTTTGGATTGTACCTTGTCATAAGAATACCCCTGATGTTAAGCGATTTGTTGTAATACTGCTTTACAGCCAGTATGGTTTCCCTCAGTTGAGCGATACCCTGTAAAGAAAGTATCTCAGGTGTCATAGGTATAATAAGATCATCTGCGGCGGTGTATGCATTGATAGTAAGCACCGACAGCGCAGGCGGAGTATCAAGAATAATAACATCATACACACTGTGGAGAGGTGTAAGCAGACGCTTTAAGATGTATTCTCTCTCACGCCCCGTAAGCTCCAGCTCACTTCCCGAAAGCAGGATATTCGATGAAATAACATCGCATATCCTTGTATGCTTTATAGCGGCAGTAATACCGCAGTCACCCTTTAAAACATCGTGTATGGTATAACCCTTGTCCTCAGCCCCCAGAGAAAAGGATAAATTACCCTGTGGGTCAAGGTCGATAGCGAGGACGCGTTTTCCTCTGCTTCTGAATATTCCTGTAAGAGCGGCACAGGTAGTGGTTTTACCTACTCCGCCCTTCTGATTGGTAATAACTATAGTTTTGCAGCCCGACATTTTCCAAGTCCTTTCCGTTACACAAAAACGGTTTTTTTATATGTATTATAATTTATAGTATGATTTTCTTAAAATCCCTGATTTCTGCGGCGGTCTCTTTCGGCGATCTGTGCATCAAGGATAAACTTAGCGATAAGCTCCTCCTGACCGGGAGTAACATCAAGGAAACGGCAGCCGTAGCCGATAATTTCTCCTTCGGGATTTTTCTGAGCACGTAAAACCTCAGCCATAAGATCTATCTGACCGTCCAGGAAAGCGAAATTGACCCTGTCGCCCTTGACGAATTCAAATTCCGAGTTGAAAAGCACACCGCCTAAATTGATGTTCATAAAATTGATAGGCAGAGGATCCTCAAAAATAACGGGAGCGCCGCCCTCAGAGTCACGCTCGTAGAATTTGCATACGCCATCAAAGGATATATTCACCTTAAAGCTGTTTCTGCGGTCCTCCATGACCTCGCCCGTGCCAACGTGGAAATTCATCTGCATATTTGTGCAAAGGTCTATTTTGGTCTCAAATCTTACACGGTTTCCGTTAAGATATTCAAAGATAGCAACAATAGGGTCTGCCTTGTTAAGTACAGGAAGATCCTTTGCCTTTATAACAACAAGCTCCTGACCTCTGAGCCTGAAAAAGTCCTTGGGGAATGAGATTGAACGTGTTGTCAGAAGTCGTTTTCCGTTTACGTCGTAAATATCCACCTTCAATATTTTTTCTTTATTTATCATATCCGAAAAGGCGCCCCTCTCAAAAAATAATATCCGTTATTTATCAGAATACATATATATTTTATTATACTAAAAAAATAAGCAAATTGCAATAGATATTTGAAATTTGTCGATTATTATATTTTTAACGCTATGTTTTTGTATAAAGCGTATAATAAGCACAAAAAGCTCCGCCCGATGCTTTTTCACGGAGCGGAGCAGTATTTATTTCGGTTTGCGAAATGCTTATTTACAGCAAAAATCGTCTGAAAGCATCATAAGTCTTTTTTATCAATATTCCTTATTATTCCTTTATTGAGACTGCAATATGTGTATATGTTTCATTATCGGTAAATTCATCTATATTTTCACCAAATTCAGATATTACAATTACTCCGTTATTAAATCTATATGTATGCATAGATTCAACATCATTGTCAGCAGCCCATTTATCATTGGATTCTCCATAGTTTTGAATAATAGTCTCCAAAGTATCCGCAGGCTTTATTTTTCCTGCAATGATATTATGATTATGCTTTAAGGCAGCCTCATTATTGAAAAAATACTTTACTATAGTGTCGTTTTCAATAGTAACAGAGCCGATTTCATCTGAATTATAATAAAAAATATCATTTCCGGTCATATCTTTTTCTACTGTAAATCCATCAGGCAGCTCATTTAACGCACACGGCAATTTTAATTGAATATTATCTACATATATGTTATTTGCAATATCCTCAAAACTCCAGTCTGTTATTTCAAATAACATCAGGTCATCAGTATCGGAATTGCTGCTATCGGCACTTTCTGTTATCGGTGCCTGTTCGGTATCAGGTTCAGTTTCAGCCTCCGTCTCGCTGCAGCCGACAGAACAAAGCATCATCGAAACAGCCATAAGCAGAGCGGA
>JAFUOZ010000101.1 GCA_017481565.1 Oscillospiraceae bacterium
ATTGCAAACCCGATCAAAACCTAAACAAAACAAAAGGAGATAATAAAAATGAAAGACAATAATCTTACAGCTCAGGGCAGAGAAACTCTCGAAAGATTCAAGATGGAGGCAGCCAACGAAGTAGGTGTAAACCTCAAGAACGGCTACAACGGTGACCTTACTTCAAGAGAAGCAGGTTCTATCGGCGGTCAGATGGTTAAGAAGATGATCGATTCCTATAAGTCCGGTGCTCGCTCATAATCAGATCTGAGCAAACAGCGACCGATGTTATAATAATATAAATATCGGCTCAAATAAAAACCGCAGAAACGAATGCTCTATAAGAGCGATTGCTTCTGCGGTTTGTTTATTTCTTTTTCCTTTTCTTTGACAATCTTGCTGCGGAATATCCGAAAAATACAGCAAGCATAGCCATTATTCCCGAAGCTACAGCCGATATAGCACCGCTCTGTCCCTTTGTAAAAAAGTATAACAATGCAGCACCTGCTCCGCTTGCTATCATCTGTATAATCAGCCTTGATGTGCTTTCCTCTATTTCTTCATTCTCGGCAGATTCCAATTTATCAGCCCAGTACATACTATACTCACCGCAGCTGCATAAAAGTTCACCATTAACTATTGCAGAACTACCCTTTACAAGAAAAAACACCTTTTCACAAGGCTCACATTTTTCCAGACAGATCTCCTTTTCAGTCATTGAAACAGGTCTGTATCCCTTTGATGCATACACACTGAGTGTCGCAGGCATTTTTTCCGCAACATAATCCCAGCCCATATTTATAACAGTAATTGAATTTTTATCTTCCGAAACCATATTATTTTCCTTTATTACAGCCGAAAATTCAGCCTTTATAGTCATTATTACTTCGGCAATTAAACAGTTTGATTAACTATTTCTAAATTACAATAATTGTCGTATCTGCGACTTTTTTGAAAAATCAAGCACCGAGCAATCAAATTATATTATTGCCGAAGTAATAATAAGTATATCAGATTTTTTATAAATTGTCAATTATGGTCTGTTTTTTTACTTTGAAAAATATCTCAAAAATCGGACCTATGATCAATAATAACAGCGAATAATATAATACATACCTTTTTATTCGTGCAGCGGCTTCCTTTTCAGAGATATTCTCATTATAACTCTGTTCAGCAGCATTATGAAGCTCAGAATAAGGCGGCTCCTTTGTATGATGATCGGTAACCGATACGGGATATCCGCCGCATACCGCTCCTCCGATATATACTGTTCCGTCATGTTCTTCAGTATTCAGCTTGTCAGCATATGAAAGAAGCACTGCACTATCGCTCCAATATGATCGGATCACAGTATTATTCTCGATCAACAGATAATAATATCCATATTCCTCTGTACTGCCGCCATACAGACAACGCAGTGCTGTTTCAATATCCTCACAGTGATTTAAAAGAACATCATACTTTTCCGATTCACTTTTATCATATATAAGACTTCCGCAAAAAGCTCCGTCAAAAGCTTTATCGGTATTCTGATTTATATAATCAAGATACGAAGCAGCACCTGAATATATAAATCTTGCATGTGAATTTGCTGTCTGCAGATCAACGGATTTAGCCATATAATATTCATTATGATCTGTTTCGGCTTTCTTTCCGACTGCAATGATCAATATTACAAGCAATATAAAAAACAATATTTTCTTTATTATCATTATGTCATCACCTTTCATTTGTAATTATAAATCTGCTCTCATTTTTTTGTCAACAGTATGACCGAAATAATCCCCGTGACGCTGTAAAAACAGATCACGGGGAAAATATCTTTTTAATTAAGGAAGTGCTGATTAAAGCCGTAAGCATCGTTTCAGACACGAAACTCCTTTACCGCAGCGGCAAAATTGACTAAGTGGGTCGTGAAGCGATTTAATCAGCGGTTTCTTAAACCTCAATACCGTTAGCAAGCTTTGCCGCTGTAAGAGTATTCTTCATAAGCATAGCAATAGTCATAGGACCTACACCGCCCGGAACAGGTGTTATAAAGCCTGCCTTTTCCGCACACTCATCAAAGGCAACATCTCCGCACAGCTTGCCCTCGGCGTTTCTGTTCATACCTACATCTATGACAACTGCGCCCTCCTTGACCATATCTGCAGTTACAAAGCCTGCCTTGCCTACTGCTGCAACAAGAATATCTGCCTCGGCACACTTTTTCTTAAGGTCTGCTGTCTTTGAATGACAGATAGTTACTGTACCGTTCTTATGGAGAAGAAGCATTGCCATAGGCTTGCCTACGATATTACTTCTGCCGATAACTACGCAGTTCTTTCCTGCAGGATCAATTCCTGTATCTGCAATAAGCTCCATAACTCCTGCGGGAGTACAGGGAAGGAAACTGTAATCACCTATCATGATATGTCCTACGTTTTCGGGGTGGAAAGCGTCAACATCCTTTTCGGGAACAATGGTATTGATAACAGCTGTTTCATTGATCTGCTTGGGAAGAGGAAGCTGTACAAGTATACCGTTTACCTTATCATCTGCATTGAGCTTCTTTACAAGGTCAACAAGCTCTTCCTCTGTGGTTTCCTCGGGAAGTGCATACTCAAAGGAAGTAAAACCAACCTCCTCGCATGCCTTCTTCTTGTTGTTTACATAAACTCTTGAAGCCTGATTATTTCCGACGATAACTACCGCCAGACCGATCTCAATGCCCTTTTCCTTAAGTGCGTCAGCTTCTGCTCTTACTTCTGCCTTTACCTTTGCGGAAACTGCCTTTCCGTCAATAAGCTTTGCCATGATTTTATTCCTCCTGTGTATTATTATTTTCGGACTGCTCCGATTCTTCATCATCTATTATCTTCTGGGCTGCTGTAAGCTCTGCGCCCTTTTTCTTTGCCTTTCTGCGTTCTTCTTCCTCACGGACAGCGTCCTCTGCTTCCTTAAGAAGTCTCTTTGATTCTTCCGTATTCACATAAAGCACGGGAGCACCGTTTTTCTTTATTCTTATGCGGTTCACAACAAGCATGATAAGTGATACGGTAAAGAATATTGCCGCCAGCATCTGTGATACTCTGATATTTCCGATATAAAGGCTGTCTGTACGCAGACCTTCAACTATCATTCTTTCAAAGCCGTACCAGCATACATACATCAGAAATACCTCGCCGTCATACTTTCTCTTCTTGTAGTAAAAATGAAGAATAATTATTCCTGCAAGACACCAGAGGGATTCATACAGAAAGCATGGGTGAACAGGTACATAGGGATCAACTACAAGACCTGTTTTCTCATATATGCTGTCTGCATTCCTGAGAATATAATCCTGAATTCTTCCGCTGGACATACCCCATGGCAGTGACGTATTTGTACCGAAGGCTTCATGATTGAAGAAATTTCCCCATCTTCCGATACCCTGTCCGATAAGAAAGCCCATTGATGCAATATCCAGTAGCGGCTTTATACGCACCTTGCGCAGTCTTGCGACTATACAGCCGAATATTACCGCTCCAATAAGTGCGCCGTAAATAGCCATGCCGCCTTTTCTTAGATTTACTATATCCTTTATATCCTTATAATGCTCCAGATTGAACATTATATAATAGGCTCTTCCGCATATTATTGCACCCACAAGTCCTACAAATGCGGCATCGATCACCCTGTCTCCGTCAAGACCGAAATCCTTCATACGACTAAAGCAGTATACCGCAGCTAGCATAAGTCCCACAGCAATAATAAGTCCATACCATTTTATAGACAATTCACCTATTCTGAAAGCCTCACTTGTGATCTCAAATTCCCAGCCAAGCTTTGGAAAGGTTATCTGATTCCACGGCAGCTCTTCAATAAATTCCGTAGTCTGTTCCATATTTTTCCTCTTTTCACCTGAATTTATTCTTCATTTTCCAGCGGTTCAACGATTGAGATAGTGACCCTGTCTGTATCAAACTGCTTTTTCAGTCTTGCCTGTACATCTTCAAGGGTGATAGCTGCAACCGTATCTATAACATCAAAGGGTGAGATACCTTCCATACAGCAGTTTATCATATTCGTTGCAATAGCCTCGGGAGAATTTAGATCACGGATAAGTGAACCGTAATAGGATTTTTTAACGTTCTCAAAAAGCTCCTTATCAAAGCCGTTAAGCTTTCTGTATTCTATTTCCTCATTCAGAAGCTCCAGCACCTTTTCGGGACAGCGTGATTCACCGCCGAATATTGAGGCAAAAAATCCGCTTCCGCTGAAAACCTCGGAATAGAATGCGGAATTAATCATACCCTCATCATAAAGCTTTTTATAGAAATCCGTACTTTCATCAGCAAGCAGAGACAGCACCATATTAGTTTCAGTTTCTGCACGGAGCATCTCCATACCCTCGTATGCTTCGCTTTTATATCCGATATTGAAAAGAGGCATGGATATTTCCTTCTGTACCCTTATAAGCTTTTCTGCCACCTCTGCAGGCTCATCGGGGAATTTCACCTTAAGCTCCTTATCCTCATTGGGAATAAGCAGTCTGTCGCATATTTCCAATATCTTATCCTCATCAACATTGCCTGCTATACTAAGCACCATATTCTGCAGATTATAGAAGGAATAATAGCATTTATAAAGCAGCTCGGGAGTTATCTCCGCAATACTTTCAACTGTTCCCGCAATATCAATATTTACAGGATTGTTATGATAAAGACCTCTGAGCATATTGAAAAATACCTGCCATGAGGCTGTATCATCATACATACGTATTTCCTGAGCGATTATCCCCTGCTCCTTATCAACATTTTCCTTTGTGAAATATGGCTTCTGAACAAAATCAAGCAGTATTTCAAGGGACTGTTCAAAATTATCGGTACAGCTGAAAAGATAACAGGTCTTGTCAAAGCTTGTATATGCATTTGCGGAAGCTCCTGTTTTTGCATAAAGATTGAAAACATTGCAGTCCTCATTTTCAAAAAGCTTATGCTCCAGATAATGCGCTATACCGTTGGGGACTGTGATAAAATCGCTGTCCTCTTTGGTTTTAAAGGTGGTATTTACAGAACCGTATCTTGTGCCGAACATTGCATAAGAGGTACTGTAGCCCTCCATTTTCCATATGCATATCTTAAGACCCGATGAATGTTCGATAATGGTATACTTTTCACCTGTTCTTGCGTTTTCAATGACTCTTCTGTCCATTATTCCTTCACCTCTTTTCCTGTAAGAATGTAAACTGTATCAGGTACAAGGCTTTTTGCCGCTTTTATGATATCCTCACGGGTAACAGCCTTTATAAGCTCCATTTCCTCCTCGGGAGATATCTTCTTTTCATCAAGGCACTGACGGAAATACCATTCAGCAGTTTTTCTTGGATTATCTCCGATACCTCTTACTCCGTTGATAAGGGACAGTCTTGAATTTTCAACTGCTTCATCTGTAAAATCGCCGCTGCACATTGCTTCAAGCTGATTCTTTATTTCTTCCTCGGCTGCATTTATATTTCCATGCTCAACGCCGCTGTCTATTATCATAGTACCCTTGCGGCGATTTATACCCGATGAGCAGTAATAACAAAGACTGAGCTTTTCTCTTACATTTTCAAAAAGCTTGGAAAAAGGTGTTCCTCCGTATACTGCATTGAAAAGCTGCAGCGCTTCCGGATTATCATAATCGGTCTTGTATGCCATGACCATTTTGCTTTGTACGATATCCATTCTTTCCGATTCTCTTACAGGTTCAGACTTTTTCTTTGAGCGTTCAAAGCTGCATTTTTCCGTATATTCTCTTTCAAGTGAGCGTATAGCGGTAAAAAGCCTTTCCTTGTTCTCATCGCTGATATCATTTCCCGCAAAAATGATCTCGATCCTTCCTGTTTTAAGAAGCTCTTTATATCTTCTGTAAACCGATTCGGGTGTAAGCTGCTCTGCCGCACTGCGTTCACCTCTTACGGATACAGAACAGGGCTCCCCATCATATATAAGCTTTGATGCGGTCATAAGTGCATAAGAACGCTTGTCATTTATTTCGGCTTCGATCTCGTCGATAAGCTCCTGCTTTTTCAGTGCAAAATCATCTTCCGCAAATACACCGTTTTCAAGATAAGGCGATGTGAGACAGTCTATAAATATATCAAGTACCTCTCTGCCGATCTTTTCTCCGTCTATGGTATATTTATCGGATATACAGCCGCAGGCAAGGGTCACTACCTGACAATCGGCAAGCTTTGAAACTCCGCCTCTTACGTCTGCACCGTAAAGAGATGACAGCTTTCTGCTGAGCTCGGTAAGATTTTTATATCTGCAGTTTGAATCGGAAAGAATTATGGGTATAAGTGCATTTGCTGCCGCATTTTCTTCACACAGCGGCTCCAGTATATGCACATAAAAATTATTCGTTTTCAGTCTTGGGTCAATTAGCTCGGTGTATGCTGCGCCATCGCATATCTGTTCATATCTGTAGGATATTGCCATTTATTATTATACTCCTTTTATTAAGAAATTATCGGCTTTTAAGAAGCTCTTCGGCATTTTTCAGTGCCGTATCGGTAATATTATCACCGCACATGATACGTGCTATCTCATATTTGCGCTCTTCAAAATCAAGCTGTCTTACCGATGTAAAGGTCCTGTCTCCCTCTGTCTTTTTCTCGATAAGCAGATGATTATCCGCCATTACCGCAAGCTGTGAAAGATGAGTAACGCACAAAACCTGTCTTGCAGATGATACCTGACGAAGCTTTATTCCTATCTTCTGAGCAGCTCGTCCGCTTACGCCCGTATCTATCTCATCAAAGATAAGTGTGTGTATATCGTCCTTATCGGCAATAACATTTTTAAGGGCAAGCATTATTCTTGAAAGCTCACCGCCCGATGCGATCTTTGACAGCGGCTTCATTCCCTCGCCCTTATTGGTGGATATGAGAAATTCCACCGTATCCATACCGTTTCCCGTAAGCTTTCCCTGTCGTGACTCAACGGAAAGCTTTACATTGGGCATATCAAGAAAGGCTAGCTCCTCCTCTATCTGACGTACAAAGCGTTCTCCCGCTTCACGTCTTGCTGCCGAAAGCTTTTTCGCCTTATCTGATACCTGCGCAAGAAGCTTTTCACGTTCCCCGGCGGTTTCTCTTATAAGCTCGCCTGAGCTTTCAAAGGCTTCCGCTTCCCTGACTGCATTATGGTATGTATCCATAACATCGGCAAGGGTAGGACCGTACTTCCTCTTAAGATCACGGAGAAGGTCAAGCCTTGCCGATATCTGCGCCAGCCTTGCAGGATCGGTATCAATATTGTCACATTCCTTCATAAGCTCAGAGGATATATCATCAAGCTCTGCCTTTAAACCGCTGAGCCTTCCTATTACGTTCTCTATATTCTGAACCATATCAGAATAGGGTGAAAGCTCGTTTATTATTCCGCTTATCATCTCGGAAGCACCTGCTGTATCCTCATCACCGTCTATCACATGATAAGCCGCTGAAAGTGCCTGCGCTATATCAAAGCTGTTTGCCGCCGCCTTATATTCCTTCTCCAGAAGCTCGTCCTCATTTTCTTCGGGAGCGGCATTGCCTATTTCATCTATCCTTATTTTCATAAGCTCTGCACGTTCAGCTCTTTCACGCTCCTCTGAGGTAAGCTTTTTAAGTCTGCGTGAGGTCTCCTGCAGCTTTGTAAAGCTTGCCTTGTAGTCCTCTACCATATCATCAAGATCACCGTAGCTGTCCAGTATACCCAGATGCTTTTCGGGAGCCAGGAGTATCTGATTATCATGCTGACCGTGTATATTAACAAGAGTTTCTCCGATCTCACGGAGAACCGAAACAGTTGCTGTCCTTGAATTTATACGTGCAACACTGCCGCCGTCTGCCATTATCTCTCTTGTAACCGATATTTCATCATCGTCATGAGCTATTCCAAGCTCATCAAGCTTTTTTATTACATTTTCGGAAAGTCCCGTAAACAGTGCGGTAATAACAGCCTTGTCACAGCCGCTTCTTACAATATCCTTAGTTACCCTCTGACCTAAAACCGCATTTATGCCATTGATAAGTATAGATTTACCTGCACCCGTTTCACCCGTAAATGCATTGAAGGAATCACAAAAGGGTATAACAGCCTCGCTTATTACCGCAAGATTTTTTATATAAAGCTCTTTAAGCATAGTATTCTCCATTTCTGTAATGTCAGCCCTGCCTGCGTTCTGCTGCTTCCGAGATCACCTCGGCGATCTCCTCTGCCAGCTCTGCTGCTTCATTTTCCGTTCTCATAAGAACAAATATTGTATCATCTCCCGCAAGAGTACCGACTACTCCGCTGCAGCCAAGCCTGTCAAAAACAGCGCACGCCGCCTGTGCCATTCCCGTATGACATTTAAAAACCACTGTATTCAGTGCATGATCCGATCTGATGACTGAATCGCGGAATATCTGCGGTATTTCGGGGGTTATATGCTCCGATATTATATATTTCTGTCCGCCGCCTTCGGCAGGAGCTTTTTTCAGCCGCAACTCCCGTATATCTCTTGAAAGAGTAGCCTGTGTAACAGCTATTCCTTCGTTTTCCAGAAGCTCCCTGAGCAGTTCCTGTGTATCAACATTTCTGCTGTTTATTATTCTGATTATAGCTTCATGTCTGACAGCCTTCATTCTGCCGCCTCTTCTCTCATTTTATTTTATAGGCTTCATAAGCTTATTATTTACAGCGTCATAGAAAGAAAATCCCTTTATATCGATAAGTCTCAGATATTTACGGGATTTTGATATTACCAGATTATCCTTATATGACATAAACCTTGCTTTTTTACCGTCAACACTGAAATAAACGTCCTCATTTTCCGAAAAATGCTTAAGCACAAGCCTGTGCTCCGTTGAAAAAAGCATCGTCCTTGATGATAAGGATTGAGGACATATGGGTGTATACTGTATGCACTCCAGATACGGTTCTAAAATAGGACCGCCTGCCGAAAGTGCATAGGCAGTGGAGCCTGTAGGCGTTGAAAAAACAACCCCGTCTGCCCTCAATGAGCTTACAGACCTGCCGTTTACAGATACATCATAATCCACAAGCTTTGAATAGGGTCTTGATACAACGATATCGTTAAGAGCGGAAAAAATCTCCGTACTTCCGTCCTCATGGATAAGCTCAGCATTGAGCATCATCCGGTTTTCGATCTCATAATCACCGCTTATAAGCCTTGACAGATTATGAAGCTCATCCGTTTCCATTGATGCCATAAATCCCAGCCGTCCCGTATTTATTCCCAGAAGAGGCTTATTAAGCTCAGCCGCACATTCCGAATATTCAAGAATAGTACCGTCTCCGCCGATAGCTATAACAACGTCCGAAGCGTCAATAGCTTCATTGACCTGCATAAAATCCACAAAGCTGAGCATATCAAGACGACTGCTGTAATGTGAATCTCCGATTATATCCATGCCCATATTATGAAGACATTCACAGACCTTGACTGCTGTTTCCTGTGCCTTGTTCTTTTCAAAATTCGGAAAAACCGCCGCTGTCATATACACCTCTCCTTTATATCATTTAAGTATTCCGAAGGCTTTTTTTACCGTTTCTTCGGGAGAATATCTTATCGGCGGTCCCATACTCTTATGCACAGCATGGACCAGATATTCAATATTACCGTCACCGCCGCATACAGGCGAATAATCAAGCATATCGGCAGTCATTCCCCGGCTGTCAAAGGCTGCCTGAATCTCTCTGAGTACTCTTATATGCACCTTTTCCGACCTGACTATGCCGTTTTTTCCGATATCGCTGCGTCCGCACTCAAACTGTGGCTTTACGAGTACAGCCGCTTCTCCTTTTTCACTCAGCACCTCCGCAATTTTCGGAATGATAAGCTTAAGAGATATAAAGGATACATCACAGCTTAAAAAATCGGCTTTTTCTCCGAAATCCTCAGAAGAAACGTTCTTTATATTTGTCCCCTCCATATTTACCACACGGGGATCGTTCACAAGTGAGCTGTCAAGCTGATCATGTCCCACATCGACAGCATATACCCTTTCAGCGCCGTTACGCAGCATACAATCAGTAAAGCCGCCTGTTGAAGCACCGAAATCAATACACCTTTTCCCTTGCACAGATATTCCGAATACTTCTATAGCCTTTTCAAGCTTCAATCCGCCCCGTCCCACGTATTTAATATCCTCTCCGACTACATCTACACTGTCATTATCGGATATTTCGGCAGAGGGCTTTGAAACAGGCTTGCCGTTTACCAGCACTCCGCCGCTTTTTATAAGTGCCTTTGCACGTTCTCGGCTTTTTGCAAGCTTTTTTTCGGTCAGATAAGCGTCCAGTCTCATTTTTACAACTTCCTTTTTATATGTCTGCAGCTGCTTCGGAAATAATACGGTTCATTCCCTCAGTATCAAAGCCAAGCCTTTTCAGTGCATCGTCAACAGGTGCCTGAGCTACAAAGCCGTCTATACCTCTGACGATAAAACGTCCCGTATATCCTTTTTCAGCAAGTCTTGCGGAAAGCTGCTCGCCTATGCCGCCTCTTCTGACTGCTTCTTCAAAAAAGATGATCGTTTTATATCCTCTGCAGATATCTTCTATCTCATCTGGAAGGGGATGTATTTTTAGCAGCTTTAAAATATCCGCTCCCTCTGTTTTTTCAAGCCGACCTGATATCCTGCCGTAAGTGACAGCAAGAATATCGCTGCCCTTTTTGTAAAGGCTATAATCTGAATATTCTGTCATATCCCCTTCTGTGCCCTTTCCTCTGGGATATCTTACAACAGCAACGCCTTTTTCATTATAAAGCGCTCTTTCAAAGCATATTTTAAGTTCAGAATAGTCAGACGGAGAATATATTACTGCTCCGGGAATAACAGAAAGCATAGGTACATCAAAAATCCCCTGATGAGTTTCTCCGTCCTCACCTACAATGCCTGCCCTGTCAACACAGAGAACAATATGCTCCCCCGAAATCGCCGCATCATGCACTACCTGATCAAATGCACGCTGCAGAAAGCTTGAATACACCGAAAAAACAGGTATCTTGCCCATTGATGAAAGTCCTGCACAGAAGGTTACCGCATGCTGCTCGGCAATTCCTACATCGAAAAATCTTTCAGGGTATTCCGCTGCAAAATACTGCAGTCCTGTACCGTATTTCATAGCAGCAGTAACCGCACAGATATTCTTATCCCTGCTTCCAAGCCTTAAAAGCTCGTGACCGAATACCGCTGAAAAGCAGTCGTCTGAAATAACCTCGGGATTTCCGAATTTCAGCTCGCATACTCCCACACCGTGAAATGCTCCGGGATTTTTTTCCGCTCGGCGAAAGCCTTTTCCTTTTACCGTACTCACATGAACAAGCACAGGCTTATGAATAGCTTTTGCGGCACGAAGCACATCATCAAGAGCGTGTATGTCATGACCGTCAACAGGTCCAAGATATACAAAGCCAAGATCCTCAAACATAGTGGAATGATAAAGAAACCATTTAAGGATATCCTTTGAATCCTGCATAACATTCTTTATAGGCTCGCCTACTACAGGCATTTTATCGAGGACCTGAACAGTACGTCTTTTTGCCGCAACATATTTTTCATTTCCTCTGATAGAGGTAAGATATTTTGCAAATGCACCTACATTTCTAGATATCGACATTTCATTGTCATTAAGAATAACTATCAGATTATCGGCACATTTTCCGCCGTTATTCATTCCCTCGTAAGCTTCTCCGCCTGTAAATGCACCGTCACCTATAACCGCTATAACATGATGCTCTTTATCTCCGTTAAGCTCCATAGCCTTTGCTATTCCGCAAGCCGCTGAGATAGAGGTACTGCTGTGACCGCTTATAAATGCGTCATGCTCCGATTCGGAAGGACGGGCAAAGCCTGAAAGACCACCCTCTCTGCGTATTGATGCGAATTCGCTGAGACGGCCTGTAAGAAGCTTGTGGGTATATGCCTGATGTCCTACGTCCCATACTATTTTATCCTTGGGTGAATCAAATACTTTGTGAAGAGCAACGGTAAGCTCGACAGTTCCCAGATTTGAGGATAAATGTCCTCCGTTTTCGGCAACTGTTCTGATAAGGATCTCCCTGATCTCACGGCAAAGCTGTCTGCACTGCCGCCCGTTCAACTTTTTCAGATCCTCGGGGAGCTTAAGCCTGCCAAGGATATTTTTATTATCATTCATTGAAAAACTCTCCCTGTTCAGATACTCATAGGCATAACAAGTGCCATAATAATACCGAGCATAGCACCGCTCAGCACCTCTAAGGGAGTATGTCCGAGAATTTCCTTAAGCTCCTTTGCCGGCTTCATTTTTGCCGGCTCTGAAAATGCCTCCGGCTGCTGCTTTTTCATGATCCGCTTGATGAGATTTATCTCCCTCGCATGCATTCCCGCTGAACGTCTTACTCCCATAGCGTCATACATTACAATAAGCGCAAGCATGAACATTATAGCAAATTCAGGCGAGCCCGTGCCGCACTGCCTTGAAACTGCCAGTGTACCCGAACATACCATTGCAGAATGTCCGCTGGGCATTCCTCCGGGTCCGAAAAGACGTTCAAAATTGAATTTTCTTGTTCTTATAAGTACAATAAGAGTTTTAATTATCTGTGCTGTTATCCATGAAGCCGTTGCAGTTATAAGAATATAATTATACTCCGGCAATTCCATCAGGTATCAGTCCTTTCACATAAAACTGTTCCGTCAACAGTTTATTAAATCAGATTATCAGTGTTTCCTCAGCTTTTTCTGTGCAGAAGCTGCTCAGTAAGCCATATAAGAAATTTATTATCTTCAAAGCGTTCAAGATATGTCATTGCTTCATCGGTAAGCACTGCCGCATATTCCTCAGAAGCCTTTACTCCGTGAACAGCCGCATAGGTGCATTTTCCCGATGCCGCATCACTTCCGCAGGTTTTTCCAAGAACCTCTTCGCTGCTTGTAATATCAAGTATATCATCTATTATCTGGAATGCAAGTCCCAGTCTGTCTGCATAATTGCCTGCATCGTCAGCCCTGTCATAAGCTCCTGCACAGATACAGCCCATTCTGCACGCTGCTCTTAAAAGTGCGGAGGTTTTCATCATATACATTTTAAGAAGCTTTTCATCGGAAAAAACTTCCGTTCCGTCATTATACATATCTATGACCTGTCCGCCTATCATTCCGTGTATTCCCACAGCTTCGGTAAGCTCCCTGATAAGCATTACCTTTTTTTCGGCTGAAAGCTTATCATCATCGGCGATAATCCTGTATGCAAGGTTTTCAAGTGCATCACCTGCAAGAAGTGCCGTATCTTCACGGAAAGCCTTGTGACACGAAGGTCTCCCCCGTCGGTAATCATCATTATCCATACATGGCAGGTCGTCATGTATCAGCGAAAAGGTGTGTATCATCTCAACGGCAGCCGCTGCTGTAAGCGCCTGCTCCGACGATCCTCCGCATACACGGCAGAATTCCTCCGCAAGTACGGGACGTATACGCTTTCCCCCCGCTTCGAGAGAATACCACATAGCCTGTGTGACCTCATACTGATGATCCGAACTGTTTCCGCCGTAGCTGTTTTTATATATATCAATACGCCGATTGACAGCTTCTATATAGCTGTCAAGACGCTGCTTGTTTTCATCGGTCATTTTATATATCTCCGTTTCACCGCATACCTGTTATGCGGATAATCTGTAACTCAGTTATTAGCTTCCGAAGTAATATTCTCCCTGTCTCCGTATTCGTATACTGTGATCTTTGCCTGTTCAAGCTTTTCGCGGCATTTTGTCAGCTCGTCCATACCTTTTTTGTAAAGCTCCACCGCCTGATCGAGAGGAAGCTCATTTCCCGAAAGCTTTGCGATTATTCCTTCTATCCTATTTACTGATTCTTCGTATGACATAATATTTTTCTCCTTTATCCGATCACAGCTCCCACCGAGCCGTCATTCATTCTGATCTCCACTCTGTCGCCGCTTTTCAGCTTTTCCGCAGATGAGATAATATTCCCGTCCTTGTAAATAACGGAAAATCCCCTTGACATGACCTTAAGCGGACTTAACGCATCAAGACGGGCAGCATATGAACAGATATCCCTTTCATATCGCTGCAGATTACTTCCGATCAGATTATTCAGCTGCTCTTCAAGCATATCAAGTTTTTCATTGTTTGCCTTGATCCTGTTCTGAGGCGACAACAGCTCCAGACGCTTTTCAAGACTGTCGGTGTATATTTCAAGTCTTTCCGCATATCCGCATACAGCACTCCTAAGACGTTCTTCAAGCAGCTCCATAGCATTCTTAAGCTCAGATATCTCAGGCACAGCAAGCTCTGCCGCAGCCGATGGAGTAGATGCTCTCACATCTGCCGCAAGATCAGCTATCGTCGTATCGGTCTCATGTCCCACAGCAGATATTACAGGTGTATTGCAGGCAAATATCGCTCTTGCAACGATCTCTGAATTGAACGCCATAAGGTCTTCGATCGAACCGCCGCCTCTGCCGCATATTATAACATCACAGCCGCCTGCATCCGCATCCTCCAGAGCTTCTTTTATTGAATCGGGAGCATATTCTCCCTGAACGAGACATGGAAAGACCACAGCCTCACATACAGGATAACGTCTGCTGAGTATCTGAACGATATCACGGAGCGCTGCCGCTTCACGAGATGTTACGATTCCTATTCTTGCAGGAAATGACGGTAATGGCTTTTTATAAAAATCATTGAAGATACCCTCTGCGGAAAGCTTTTCCTTAAGCTGCTCCACCGCCATATAAAGTGCACCTGCACCGTCGGGAAGCATATCCGAAACATAAAGCTGATAAACACCGTCTCGTTCATATACCTCCACATTTGCGGATACAACAACGCTCATTCCGTTTTCGGGCATAAACCGAAGCGAAGAGGCATATCTGCTGAACATTACTGCCTTTACAGCTGCTCCTCCCTCCTTAAGAGTAAAATAAAAATGTCCCGACTTGGTGTGATTGACAAAATTTGATATTTCTCCCTTAACCATAAGCCCCCTGAAATGCTTGTTTTCTCTGAAAACCGAGGCTGTATATGCATTAAGCTGAGATACCGTTACAGTAAGTCCCATAAAAATCTCCGTTTATATTAAGAAAAAGCCGTTGAGCAGATTATGATAACGCTCCGTGCTTAAGGGCTGCCGCTATTGCAGTTCCCGCCGCATTGTCGCAGGAAAACTCAGGCTCGGCAAAATATGCCCTTTCTCTTTTTTTCGTGATATAGCTTCTGATATATCTGTTGGACATGACTCCCCCTGCATATATGACAGGAAGCTCTCCGTAAAGCTTAACGGAATGCTCCGTCATGGCATCGGCAGTTACAGCAATAGCATACTGACAGCCAAGTGCAATATCACATGGCGGAACATCATCATCCAGCATCTTCCTGAACCTGTTTTCAAAGCCTGAAAGACAGCAGCTGCCGTTTTTCATAACAGGTCTGATATTCATTTTTTTTACATCTGCACTGCTTTTTACCGCAAGTGCTTCAAGCTCTTTTCCGCATGGGAATTTAAGTCCCAGCATAAGACCTGTTCTATCTATAAGCTGACCGCCCTTTAAATCAAGTGACGTTCCCGTTTCGGATATATTCAGGATATCTTCATCGTCATATCTGCATAAAAGACAGTCGGTAGTTCCGCCGCTTATATGAAACGCCGCAAATTCCTCTTTCAGAAGTGAAAGCCTGTCCGCAGAATAAAGTGCCGCAAGGATATGCCCTGTCTGATGACTTGTCTTATAAACAGGGATATTACCTATACTGCCGATACTGTCGGCAAGTCCCTCTCCGCAGAGGAAACAGGGCATATATGAGCCGCTGACATTTCTGGGACGTACCGATACTCCCACAGCACATATATCACTTTTTCCCAGCCTTTCAAAAAGCCTTCCGATAACCTTCGGAAGCTGCACAGTATGATGAAATACCGCATCACTCTGACGAAGTCCCAGCTGCCCCTCCTTAACGGGAAGCAGCATTTTTTCCTGAATGACCCCTCCCTTTTCGCTGTCATATACAGCGACAGAGGTAGTATAATTGCTTGTGTCGATACCAAGAAACAGCGGCATCAGCTTTCAGCCTCCGTATTCTTCGGCAGAGAACGTGAATATGCACCCAGAACACCGTTTACAAACTGTACCTCAGCATCAAGAGCAAATTTCTTTGTAATATTGACAGCCTCGCTTATTGCAACATTTGTAGGAACTCTGTCACAATGATTGATCTCATAAACAGCGATTCTCAGAACAGCAAGGCTGACCTTGTGTATTCTGGAAAGCTGACGCTTGTCGCTGAAACGTGAGATGATCTCATCTGTCTCCGTCAGATGATCATAAACTCCTCTGAATATTTCAACGGTGTCCTTATTGAAGTCATATTCGTCCGCCTCCTTTGCGGATTCGATGATCTCCTCAATAGTATCATCTCTGCGTATCTCCTTTTCAAAGACCAGCAGAAAAGCAGCCTCTCTGATTTCACTTCTTTTCATTTTTATATATTCCTTTCAATTAATATGTATATATAATATAAAAATAAACGCAGAAAAGCAAGCCTTGCTGAGATTTCTCTCAAAAAAGCCTGCATTTCCGTATTATCCTGCATTTAATTTTATTGCGGCAGGATATTTGTACGCCTTATGCATTAACAGTCTGCGCAATACCCTCAACCTTTATATTGATTTTACTAAGAGCAATTCCTGTCATTGACATCATATCGTCCCTGACTCTTTTCTGTACATTTTCGCATACTCTGCTTACCTTGCAGTTGGGAGTCACAAGAAGCTTCACCGTAACCTCGGGAAAATCAGAGCCAAGCTCCATGCTTATTGACCGGCGGATATCGCTGTTTCTGCCCTGTCTGCCATAAAGTCCCGCTACACCGTCTACATCGCACACCGCATATTTGATCACCGAAGCGATAACGTCCTCGGAAATTTTCATGCTGCTTACAGAAGCTTCATTATTTCTTTCCATAGCTTTATCCGTTCCTTTCATCTGATCCGGAAATCCCGATATACCGCAGTCATATAAATACCTGAATGCCCTCAACACCGGAATATTCCGTATCCTTATTTCAGCCGATTAATACAGCCATTCATATTATACCAAATTTTTTCCGAGAAAACAACTATTTTACTTCAAAAATTCTGATATTTTCCGAAGAAATTGTCACTTCGCTTAAAAGAATATCTTTGATTTTGGCTGCATCGCCTGCTGAAAGACCCTCTGAGCGTACTACGATGTTTGCAGTCTCGCCGTCAAGGTATACAACGCAGTCCTCAAATCCCTGTGCCATGACAAGTGATTCGATCTTGTTTTCACTTTCGGAAAGCTGAGTGAGATTCATTGCCTTTTCGGTATATACCGCCTCTTCTTCGCCTGAAAGATCTCCGCCGCCGAGAATTGCCGAAAGCGTTTCAACAGCTTCATCTCTGGAGGTCATGCGGGAAAGCCTTGCCTGTGAAAAATAGTCTATCTCATCCGAAGCCCCCATACTGACATATTCAGCCTCACCATAGCTTACCGATTTGCTTTCAACAGCAGCTGCGTCCTGAACGATACTGTCCTCCGTAACGGAAAAAGCATAGTTCATATAAACCGCAATTCCGAGAATAAGTGTAAGACACGCAAAGATAATGTGCTTCTTGCCGATAATAAGACTTGGTTTTTTCATAAGATCATATCCTTTCATTGATTATTTCATTTTTGCTACGCAGATCCTGTTGGTAGGTATGCCCAGTACCACAGAAGCCGCTTTATATACCTTTTCACATACCTGAGTATTTCCACCGCCCTCGCAGACGATGACCGCTCCCGATACAGACGGAGTATTCACTCCTCTTATCAGTCCTTCATTGTCTGCAATTACATATTCTGTCTGACGCTTATCGCCGCTTACGGTGCTTTCCTCCGCATAGATATATTCCTCCGATGAGGATAAGGTTATCATCACATCTGCCCTGCCCACCCCCTTTATCTGAGAAAGCACCTGCTCCAGCTGTTCTTCAAGCTGCTGTCTGTATGCGTCACTGTCCGAAAGCGAGCTGTTCTGTGAAAGCTCTGCTGTCTGACCCTTATTGCTGCCATCTCCGATGCCCGAAAGCATTATCATCAGCATTCCCGCCAGACCTATTACAGCAGCCGCTGTAAGTGTGCCCTTTTTCATAAGCAGCTTTTTAAGTTCTTCAATTTTCGGTATCATTATTATCACCGTCCGTAATCTTTACATTTATGGTCACTTCCTCTCCGACAGCTTCTTTAAGTGCTTCTGCAGCAGATGAAACCGAGCCTTTGTCCGTCTGTGCATTGACCTCACTAATATATATGCTGCCGTTTTCGGAAATATCAATACTTACCGATATTTTGTCCGCATTTATTTCCTTGCTGTCAAGATGCTCTTTCAATGCCGCCGAAACATTCTCCTCTGCCTGCATAATAAAATATCTGTCCGCATTTTCTGTCACAAGCATGGTCTGTACCGAGTATGCTTCCGTTTCTGTAAGCTTTTCCGTATCGATACCGCCGATACCCTTTACTATCACAAGAATGAATATCATACTCATGACTGTTCTTATAAGTCCTTCAAGCTTATCCGAAGGACTTATTATACCTATAACCGAAGTTATCACACCTATAAAGCACGCACAGGCCGCCGCCGAACACAGCTGATCCATACTGCACCTCCTATTCAACATTGCAGGACATCAGTATTCCCGTAGATACAATAAGCATTGCGCCGAAACAGAGGATTATCCCCAGAAGCATTCCCATAGCCGAGGCTGTACTTTTCATAAGCTTTACAAGTCTGCCCTGACCCAGCATATCGGAAAAAGCACTGCCTATATTAAAAGCAATGTATAACGCCGCAGTATCTATAACAGGCGGCAAAAGAACGATAGCCACCGCTGCTATTCCGTATATACCCGCTGTGCTTTTCAGCAGAGAAAGTCCTGACCTGACCGCTGTATATGTATCTGACAATGCTCCTCCCACAACGGGAACAAAATTTGATACCGCAAGTCTAGCCGTTTTTATACCTATTGAATCCGCCGCAGTTCCCAGAACATTCTGCAGAGAAAGCATTGCTGTAAATACAGTCATTACCGCACTTAAGGAAAAGGTAAGAAGCTTGCTTATAAGCCCTGTTGCCGCACTTAAGGAAAAACGTGTATTTATGCTGTCAATTATACCGAAGCAGACGCATATGGATATTATCGGAATAAGAAAATGAGCCGAAAGCTGTATCGCTCCCTCTGAAACTGCTATGACCGCCAGATTATATGCCGCTGCACCGCTTATACTTCCCGATGAAGCGGATATCCCCGCAAACACAGGTACATATGTAAGCATAAAGCCTCCGCCTGCATTTATAGCCTCTGCGGCAGCCAATGAAACAGATGAAACAGGCTCCGCTATGACCGATATAGTAACAAGCACCGATGCCACTCCGTATATATCCGAGCTTTTTTTATCAAGAGAGCTTTCCGACAGCGATGATGCCGCCGCGGAAAGCACCGCCGCGGAAAGAGTCATTCCAAGCACTCTTACGGGAAATTCGATATTATCGGTAAAAATCCCCCATATATATCCCAGAAGCTCGGAAAAGCTCATTTCAGTAAAATCCCCTGAATCGTCAATAGCTATTCCGTTTTCCTCAAATATCCTTTCCGCTTCTTCGGGAAGAGCCTGCTCCATTTCATCATCGGGCAGCTCCAGCGCTTCATAAAGACCTGTTTCGGCGGAAGGATACTCCTCCGCTCCGCATATTATCCCATCTGACAGCAGCATAAAAATTACTGCCGTTATCACAAGAAAAATTTTCATATTATTATCCCACCTGCAGCAGATTTTCAACGACCGAAATAATTTCCTTAAACAGCGGAAGTGACATTACCGCTATTGCTGTTCTACCTCCGCCCTCAACCGCTGAGGCAAGGGAGCTTTCTCCGCTGTCACGGCATACCCCCGATGCAGCCGATGTAAGATAGCATATCCCAAGGGTCTTATACAGGATATTTATATATTCCTCGTCCGCACCTATTTTTCCGTAAAGCTCATTTATAAAATCGACCACAGGCATAAGCGCCGCCAGCGATACCGCTGTGACCGCCGCAGTTGCCGCCGCCGATATCATCACACTGTATTCACCCGATGTCTTGTCAAATATCCTGCATATTACAGAAGCGGATATACACAGTCCTGCTATTGCCGCAAGCTTCATATAATCCCTCCCGTTACAGTCCGAAGGTGCTTCTGACAGTTTCAAAAAGCTCCGATATCTGACTGATGACCATCATCAGCACTACAATAAGTCCTGCAATGGTTATCATCAACGCCTGCTCGTCCCTTTCCGCTTTCTTAAGCAGCAGATTAAGCACCGATACTATTATTCCTATCCCTGCAATTTTAAAGATCAGATCTATATCCATATATAATCATTCCTATTAAATCAATATCACAGCTGCCATAAGTCCTATGAGCATACCCATACTTCTGCACAGCTTTGTTTTTTCCTTCCTTTCGGTATATGCTTCCTTTATAAGCGGAGCAAGAGAGGTCCTCAGATTATCAAGACAGATAAGCTGCCCCTGAATATCCGTAGTACCCACACTCCTGCCGTATTCCGCAAGGATATTGTATTCGTCCTCTTTCATAAATGAGGGTCTTGTAGCATCAAGAGATTCTCTCCAGATATCACGCAGATCCGAATATCCCTCTCTGAGCCTGTCCATAGCTCCGCTGACCGCACCAAGCGACGATAATTCCTTATCCTCGGCAGCTGCTCTGATTATATCCTCAAAGGGAGCGGCTCTGCAGCGTATCATGGATACCGTCATATCTATCAGCCGCTCCGTAAGCTTCAGAATACCGTATCTTTTTGTATATGTATCAGCCATAGCGTTTCCTGCCATTGCCGCTGTTATTATAATGAGGATTATTCCCGTAAGCTTCATTGTATTCACCCATTTGTGTTATTTCACGTATAACGCCTCCGCTGACCGATGCACAATACTCAAATGCGCCCTTTTCAATAAGCCGGCGTATCATCTTCCTTTTCATCATATCCCCTGCACCTGAGCCGTGGGCCGATGCAATAAGCTTTACTCCGCAGCATAAGGCATTTTCTATTGCCTCCGAATCCTCCTCGGTGCCTATTTCATCGCATACTATCACCGACGGAGACATTACCCTCAATGCAGTAACTATTCCGTGAGCCTTTGAAAAGCCGCTGAAAACATCTGTATTTGTACCCACGTCATTATATGACCGTCCTCTGCAGTCGGCTGATATTTCATTTCTTGTATCAATAAGTGATACATTGAACCTTTCACCCAGCTGTCTGCACAGATCACGGAGCACCGTTGTTTTTCCTGCCGACGGCTCTCCGCATACAAGAATGCTTTTAAGTCCCTTTTCGCTTATCAGCTTATAAAGCTCGTCCGCCGCACCTATGACCTGTCTTGCTATACGAAAGCATATACTGCTTATATCTCTGATATTTTCAAGCCTGTCCCCGTTCATGACCGCCGTTCCGCATATTCCGAGCCTGTGACCGCCGTGTACGGTGATAAAGCACTGTCCTATCTGTGACTGAAAGCTATGAAGCGAATACTGACAGGCAGCGTCAAAGGTACGCTTTATCTCATCTGAGGATACGGTTATCCCCTTTGAACTGTCCTTCGTTATACCTCCGCCGTTCATAAGATAGCTTATACCCGACCTTGAAACCAACGAAACAGGCTTGTCTGTCCTTAAACGTATCTCATTTATGTCGTCGCATCTGACCTCGTTCAAGGCTGCCGCAAGCCTTGACGGAAAATACTGTGTTATGTTCCTGTCCATTTTACCGTTCCTTTCTTATTTTGGTCTATGGTCAATTATATGAGAGAACAGAACAGGATATGCACAGTAAGCAAAAAAACGATCCCCATTTTTTCTGAGGATCGTTTCATCATGAAACCGTTGGATAACTCCGCTGTTGACTTTAATATATATTTTCTTGATTCACTTTCACACAAGGCAATATCCCCACGATAATATAAATAATCAGTGGGAATATTATATCCACATGCACATCGGGCAGATGCTTTTTAATTCGTTTCACTTGTTTCTCCGTCCCATAGCTTGGGCGTACCGTCAGCATTGAGCATAACAGTAGCTACGCCCCTGTTCCCCAATGTATCGGAAACAGAGTACATGACCATAGTTTCTATGTCATACACAATATCGTAAGCATTACCGCGATAAACAGTAATATAAGGCGGCGGAGCATCTCCGTTTTTATACTCATCATACCGTGTAGATGCTATAAATGCCCCTGCCAATATTAATCCGCCTGCTAATATTGACATTAACAAGTCATCAATCATTTTATACATCTTCTTGTGCATTTTTTACCTCTTTCAATTTACCATTTCCGTAACCTCACGAAAAAACCGCCTTGATTTCTCAAAAGCGGTTAAGTATTATTTTCTGCTTTCAAAGCTGTTAAGTATAGTATCATATCGATCATCAATGCCATACATAACAACAGTCAATTTGTAATATTTGACAAGTAATATCGGAGCAAATCCAATAAATGTAACGGGCATATCCTCGTCACTGATTGTAAGTAAAAAGACATCATATCCATTCCATTCACCTAAATATTCCGCTGCATCATATTCCCCGATTTTTTTAGCTCTTTTATAATAATTTCCTGAGTTTTAACATCAATTTCTTTCATAGTAATCACCTCATATTATTTGCTTATATTATATAGCATATATAAATATTTGGCAACCTTTTTTCAGAGGTTGCCTTCTTTTTTGCCTACTTTTATTTTACACTAAGTTCAGGATAACAAAGCATTTTTCAGCATTTCACCCGAAAATACTCCGCCGAAAAGAATTTCCTCATAAAGAATTTCAAGATTTTCTTCCGAATGCTCTATCTCCTTTGAGTAAAGATGCACTGTATCTATCCTGTCAAAGCTGTCAATCGCTCCGTTTACGGCATATCTTGCAGTATCAAGTTCACGTATGACAATATATCCTGCCGCCGCTGCCTTTACCTTTGATAAAATATCACTGTCATAAAACGCTTCAGATAAATATCTGAAAAGATAATATACCATAAAATGCTCATATTCATATTCACGCTCTCTGATAAATTCCGAAAATTTCAGACAATGCTCCTCATAAGCATCGGCTGTATCATCAAGAGTGCTTTTAAGTATTTCGGGCCATTTTTCGTTTATCATCTCAAAGCTGCCGTATATATCAAATAATTCTTCAATATATTCTCTTCTCGAAAAATCATTTGTGG
>JAFUOZ010000102.1 GCA_017481565.1 Oscillospiraceae bacterium
CTGAGTATTCGTACACAATGAACGATATAGGCAACCATGCAGGAAAAGCAGAGTGGGACAAGCTTACAGGAGAGCTGCCGGAAGATATTAAAGCAGAAGTGACCGATATTGATCCGTATGATCCCGGTTCTGCGGTTGATGCTATAGAGGAAAAATCATCGTTAAAGTATTGGACGAAACGTTTGCTTGAAGAAATAAACAGCGCACTCGGTGCAATGTTCCCGGATCTGCTTCCTGTTTCTTCTGCCATTCTGATTCTTGCGGCTGTTCAAATGCTGCTTCCGACGTTGTCATCAGAGCTTGCTGACTCATTCATGATGCTCGGGCGGCTTACTGTTGCAATAACGGTATTCAGAACCACGTTTGGTATGCTTGACATAGCAGAGCGTCATCTTACAAGCCTGTGCAGTATAATGAACCTTCTCACTCCTGTCATGCAGGCGTTGTATCTTGCGGAGGGGTCGCTTACTCAAATGAGTGTATCTACAACTGCGGTTATGCTTGCAGTCACCGCCATTGGATATGTAAACACACGGGTCATGGCTCCATGTACAAGCATTCTATTCACTTTGTCTGCTGTTACGACGGTGTGTGATGATGTGAAGCTTGGCGGACTGACGTCAGGTATCAGACAGCTTATCATGCGGGTGTGGCAGATCGTGACAATAATGTTCTCGTTCATGCTCGGAACGCAGTCCATAATAGCAAGAAGCGCAGACACACTTGCAGCAAAGACAGTAAAATTTGCTATAGGTTCATTTATTCCTATGGCAGGCGGTGTAATGGCAGAGGCTTATAATACAGTCAGGGAAGGGCTGTCATTCGTTAAAACAACCGCGGGAATTGGCGGTATAATTATGATACTTCTTATTCTTTTACCGGGGATAATTCCTCTTGTTGTATATAAGATATCCATCATTATACTGTCGAGTATATCCGGAATGCTAAAGCTTGACGGCACAAAAGCATTACTTGATGAAGTTAAGGGCATTATTGAAATCATAACTGCCATAGTCCTTTATACATCACTAATGCTGGTGTTTGCCATGATTTTGTTCACAAGGTCGCGGGTGGGATAATGAGAACGTATTTGAACACACTCATAGTGACGGTTATTGTTTCGCATCTTTCGGTAAAATTTGCGCCTGGAAAAGAATCCGCCAAAAAATATATCCGATTTATCTGTGCGCTTGTTGTTACGTTGTGCCTGATTGAACCGCTGTCCTATATTATCAAAAACGGGCGGGAGTTTATTGACAGTATAAAGAATTTCTCAGTGAATATTGAAGAAACAGCGGAAGAAAACGACAGATTTGCTTCATCTGCCGCTACTATCATGACGTATGTGTCGGATAAATACAGAATTTCCGATGAAGATATAAGCATAACATTTATTACAGACAAGGCAGACGAGAATCTGTGTGAAATACATATGTTTATAAAAAAATGTGAAACGAGTATACAGGACGCAGTCGAGAGGGAGCTTTCAAAAGAACTTTCCGTGCCGGTGTATGTGTTCGTGGGGTAGGGTATGAAGATTAAGGATTTCATAAAATCGAATAAAAATAAGATGACAGTTTTTATTCTTGCAATCGGTGGAGTAATACTTATTATCTTTAGTTCACTTATAGGTACAGACAGCAAAGATACAGTGGAAGAATACACGGAGGTTGGTTTTTACACTACTTATCTTGAAGAGAGGATATCAGAGCTTTGTAATAGTGTTTACGGCGTTTCGGATACGAGGGTATTCCTTACTCTCGACTGTTCAAGTGAGCAAATATATCAAAGCGACGGTGTTTCAGACTTTCTTATCCTCACGGGAGAGGGGGGTGAGACTGCCGTAAAGCTGTGCGAGATATATCCCAAGGTGAGAGGAATAGCTGTGGTATGCAAAGGTGGAGAAATACCGAGGATAAAAGAAACCGTAACGGAGCTTCTTGCCGCGGCAATTGGACGGCCTAAAAACAAAATTCAGGTTGCGGGAAGTTGAAATAATCGGAATATTGGTGTTGATAACTGCATAACATTAAGTGAGAATTA
>JAFUOZ010000103.1 GCA_017481565.1 Oscillospiraceae bacterium
GATAACTGCGCCCTTTTGAGGAAATTGGGCAATAATAAAGGGGATTTTTGTACATACATAGGGCAATTTCTATATTTTGGGTGCCGTTTTAGCATCATTCTTTACAGCTTAAATTAATATACAGGGTTTTTAGAGGTTACCAAAAATAATTGCTGTCGATCTGGACGGTACACTTTATTCCGATGATAAAATTATCCTGCCCGAAACTGAAGCGGCACTGAGAAAAGCATCTGAAATGGGTATTGAGATCATTCCCTCTACAGGCAGACCCTTTTCGGGACTTTTTTATAAAATCGGAAATATTGAATTTGTAAATTATGTTCTTACCTGCAACGGTGCGGCAATGTATGAATACAAAAGCGGAAAATGTATATATGAAGCTCCTGTCCCCTCCGAAAGATCAGCAGAGCTGGTAAAGGAGCTTTCTGCCTTTGATATATCCATTGACGCATTTATCAACGGAAAGGCTCACAAAAGCAAGGCTCAGGAGGCTATGATAGACAAGCTTGATTTTTCTGAGGATATGAAAAAATATCTTAGAAATACACGCGTTTATGTTGATGATCTTTATGAATACATAAAATCAAACAGCATTTCCGTACAGAAATTTACGCTTAACTTTGTCCGTGATGAAAACGGTGTCTATATAAACCGTGACAAGACAGCCGAATTTTTAAACAGACAAAACGATATTTCTGTGGTAAGCGGAGGAATGGGAAATCTTGAGATCACTCTTAAGGGGATAAACAAGGGTGCTTCCCTATTGAAGCTGGGTGAGCTTTTAGGTGCTGAGCGTGATGAGATCATGGCATTCGGAGACAGCGAAAACGATCTTGATATGATACGCTCCGCAGGCTTCGGAATTGCTATGGGCAACAGTGAGGAATGTGTAAAGAATGCTGCTTATGCTGTCACTCTTTCAAACAATGACAACGGAATTGCTGCCGCACTGAAAAAATATCTTGATATATGAAAATATTAAAAGAATAAACAAAAATATGTTGATATGCATCTATTTTTATTACGTGATATATTGACATTGTTGGATATTTATGGTATAATTTTAAAAAACAAATATAAAGGAGGATGCTTTTTGAAAAAAAGATATATCAAAAACATAACCGCAATGATCTTAGCGTTATTTATGCTTACCGGTTGTAGTAAGGAGCCTGCCAATGATTATGAAGAAGGTATTCAAAATAACGAAATAAATGCAGAATCACAGATAACAGAACCAACAGTTTCAAGAAAAGAGTTGGCTCCGGGCACTGAAACTAAATCGGAAAAGGTTTGCAGAACTCAGGACCTGCCTGATGAGGTCTTTAATGAGATTTGTGATAGTACCATTCATTTGTTTGATTATAATGATTTTAATGATGAATATAATGCGAAAGCTACACCGGTTGAAGAGTTTGGATACTATCTTATTGATGATAAAGTAACCCGAGGAGAAATAAGAGTAGATGAATATAAAGGAACAAGTGATACAGTTGTAATTCCTTCGATGATAGATGGATATATTGTTACTGAAGTAATATTTAATTATGGAAATTGGGAGACTGTTAAAGAAGCTACAGTTCCTGACACGGTTACTTATATGGCTGGAACAGCTGAGAACTTGGAAAGACTCAACTATTCTGGCCAGCTGTTAAACAGCGACAAAGAACTTCTTATAGACTCCCCTTACGCAGAAAAAATAATTGAAGAATATGGTTACTTTTTTATTAACAATACAGTTATAAGAACAAGAACAGATGCAGAATCAATCACTTTTCATGAAGGAATAACAGTTCTTGGTGATAGTGCGGTTCATGATCATTGTCCAAACCTTAAAGAAGTTAACCTTCCTACGACATTAAAAAGAATTAACACTAATGCTATCTATTTAAACTCAATTGAAACAGTTAATTTAAATTCAAAATTAGAATATGTAAGTAACTTTGTAGCTCCTTCTTCAGGAGATTCTGTTAAGTGGACTTCGAAATATAAAGATGAAAATGGCTTCTATATATTTGGAAATGTTTTAATTCATCTCCCTATAGATGTTTATTACACAGATACACCCGTGGATGTTTGTGTTCCGTCTTCTGTTGAGTACATTGCAGAACTTGCCTTTAGTTATTCAAATATAGGGACACTAACATTTGAAAATCCGGATACAAAGGTTCATAAGCATGCTTTTGATAAAATGACAGCAGAAAATGTTATATTTCCAGAAAATTTGACTCATTTGAACTTTGAAGGAATCGACTGGCCTATTATCTGGGGAAGTATGACACTCCCTAAAAATCTTAAATATTTAGACTCCGCTTATCTTAAGTATTTACCAATGGAAGTTGAAATACCTTCTTCATTGGTTGCTTTTAACATGCATTATCATCCAGAGTCTATTAAGAGGGACTGTAGGTTCCCCACTACAGTTGAGTGTCTTAGAACTACGAATAAAATCATGGAATCTGGTGAGACGTACTGCTATTATAGAGATTAATTATTCTGGCCAGATTTTCCGCAAGAAGTATAAATTTTCTTTATTTTCCTCTCTTTAAACTAAAACAAAAAAGCTCAAGCAAATTAATGCTTGTGCTTTTATTTTTTATGTCAGAAAAGAAATCTTCCTCCTATATCCTAATACCTTATAAGCAGGCAGTACAGAGAGGATTCAGCTCACGTTCATTGTTATCCTGATTAATCAAGGAGAAGTAACCTATGATTCATACTCCTTTTTACAGAGACTCCAATGTCTGCAGGTCGTAAGGTGTTTCCTGATATACACAGTAATTCAGCCAGTTTGAAAACATCAGATTTGCATGACAGCGCCAATTAAAATGAGGCGGCTGACTGGGATCGTCATATGGGAAATAATTATAGGGAACTGTAATGGGAAGTCCCTTTTCAAGATCACGGAAATATTCTCCCGATAATGTGAAACGGTCATATTCGGAATGTCCTGTTACAAAAAACTGTCTGTTTGTTTTATCGGCTATGATATGAACACCCGATTTATGTGATGATGTGAGGATAGTCAGCTCGGGCACCTTCTCAACGTCAAGACGATCTATTCCCGTATGCCGTGAATGAGGTACATAAAAAGTCTCATCAAAGCCCCTTAACAGAGGATGATTTGCAACCTCTATCTTATGGGGAAATACTCCGAACATTTTTGAAGGGAGCTGATGTTTCGGTACACCGTAATGATAGAACAATCCTGCCTGCGCTCCCCAGCAGATATGGAAGGTGGAAAAAACATTGCTCTTTGACCATTCCATAATATCGCAAAGTTCCTGCCAGTAATCGACCTCTTCAAAGGGTTTCTGCTCAACAGGTGCGCCTGTTATGATAAGTCCGTCAAAATGCTTGTGGCATATTTTATCAAAGGTGGTATAGAACTTTGTAAGATGCTCCTGTGAGGTATTCTTTGCAACGTGAGTTGCTGTCTGTATAAGCTCGATATTTACCTGAATAGGCGTATTGCTGAGCAGACGGAGTATCTGTGTTTCAGTCTCTATCTTCTTTGGCATAAGATTAAGTATTGCTATTTCGAGAGGACGTATATCCTGCTTTGAGGCTGCCGCATTGGTCATTACAAAAATGTTTTCCTTTGTAAGCGCATCATGTGCAGGAAGATTATTTGGTATATTTATTGGCATTTTATCTCTTTCCTTTATCTGTAATTTTCTCCCGTATCTGCCGAAACATATTCGGGACGGGCATTATCGGCAGCTATATCCACAGCATCAGCATCGGGTATATCCCGATCAAAAGAAACCGTTTCAGTCATCGCTCTGTCGGGAATATCTGACTCTATAACGGCAGTTTCTGCTTCGGCATATCCCCTGTCTGCTTCGGGATACAGAAAATCCGCTTCAGGTGCCGCTGTATCTGCTATATCAAACATATTATCCGATACTGTGCCCATTGTAGGCGGCTCTCTTGTAGTCGAATAATAAAATTCTACTGTTGTACCTGTGTATGTTGAGCTTGTCACAGAATATTTCGGCACTGTTTCAAGAGTGGGCAGCGGTTCATATTCCGTCTGTTCCGATCTGCAGCCTGTCAGCAGAACTGCTGTTACTGCTGCAGCTGCGGCAAATCTTTTTTTCATGATATGTATATTATCCTTAGTATATTATATATTTTTCAAATCCGCCGTTTTCAAACTGTACTGCAACGGCTGCACCGTCTTCGCCATTATACGAGGGAATAACGGTCATACCCTCGGCAGCTGATTTTACACTTTCTGCAGGCATTCCTATACTGTCATCATCATATACTACGGATATATATTTACATTCAAGCTCATCGGGAGCAATAACCTCTGCTTTGCCCTCGATAAGTTCGGCTGCATTAACCTCAATGATAATATTACAACCCTGATCAACAGCTTTATTATATGCAGCATTGCATACTCTTACAAGTGCTGTATATCTGTCACCGAATGCAAGCGCTTCACCTACTTGGGAATAATCCTCAAGCGAAAAATCGGGATAGCTTACATCTCTGCATATTATATATTCAAAGCCTGCCGAGGCAATTTCCGAGGAAATATCAGCGATATAGTCAACGGTATTTGTATCATAGGGGGAAAGATGACTTCTGCCCTCATCGTCATACCATACATCACCGTCAACAGTTTTATAAGAACCGAATGACTTTGTACCGTATGTGTTATGATCTTCAAGCAAGCTTATTGCCGCTATGGGAATAAGTCCTGCTTCCTTAGCAGCAGCGGCAAAATCCTCTGCATATATCTCACTTTTTACAATTCCGTCTGCAAAGGACGCAAATGAGGACTGTGTATTATAATAAAAGCTTCCGCCCTCTGCCTTAAGAGTAAATACAGCCGCAGTACAGCCCTCTGACTTAAGAGCTTCAAGCTCGGCCATAAGCTGATCTCTGTCTGTCATTACATCAAGAGAAACAGTGCCTGCCCTGAATTCCGCAGCTTCATCTGCGGAGTTTTCTTCCGATGAAATCTCCTCGGGAGGAATATCAACGGGATTATATATTACCTGTGATGCCTGTTCGGTTACCGTTTCGGAAGCGGCTGTCGTTTCCGATACTTCGTTTGTTTCTTCGTCAGCTTCCTCGGCAACAAGCTCCTTTTCAGCTTTTCTTTCCTCAAAATATCTGTGTATAGGCGCACCTATACTGTAACCCAAGAATACAAGCACAGCAAGTCCCGCTATACAAAGTATTACCTTTATTGTACTGTAAACACTGTTTCTTTTGCTTGCAGGTGTTGTCCGCTTATTACGGTAAACGGTCCTTCCGCCCCTGCGCCGAGGTCTTTTATATTTCATTTTAGGCATATTTTGCATATCCTTTCTTTAAAACGGCATCTGATATCCTGTCAGACCGAAAAGTGCCATACTCAGAATACCGATATAAATCATCATAAGAGGAAATCCTCTAAATGCGGCAGGCACTTTATCAGAATACAGTCTTTTATATACTGCCGAAAGATAATACAATGCCGCAGAATATCCTAAACCTGAGCCAAGTCCGTACAGAACATAATCGGAAAGCTTAACACACACACCTGAGCTCATTAACATTATACCCATTACGGCACAGTTAAACGCTGAAAAGTTCAGGTATCTTTTTATTGTTGAGGAACGTTTTTTCATAAAGGTCCAGCCAAGCATAAGCGAAACAAAATATACCATACAGAGTATGCTTGCATAAAAAATTGCTTTATAGTATCTGTAATGTATATCATCACTGAAGTTTTGCTCTATCGCCCATGTAAGAACTGATGTAAAGACAGACATATATGAAATACATAATGAAAAGCCTGCAATATTTCTTTTATCTCTTGATATAATAACAAGTGTGCTTGCACCTAATCCGCGGCTGAATATCACATTTTCAGTCACTGCTGTTACAAACAATGCTGTTATGATGGTTTTAATAAGCTCCATATAAATAAGCTCTCCGTTTTGCTTAAGAATTTTCCTTATAGCTTCTTACAGTATTGATAATATGCCGCAGAAATGCTGCCGCTATACCGATAAGAATAAATCCGCCGAAGGGGAAACCGAAGCCTGATATAACATATTTTATACCGTAAAGCTCCCCGTTAAGTCCGCCTGTAGAGATAAGCTCTCTTATAAGTCCAAGTATTATTACTGTAAGGGAATAACCCATAAGATTGAAAAAAATATCAAGTATCATTCGTCCTCTTTTTTCTCTGAAGAACTGCACCTCGGAACGTGCGATAATAAAGGGATTTATTATAAGAAGATATGCAAATATTCCCATATCTGCAAGCTGTTCCGGTGCTATCCTTTCAAAGAGCATATATACGGGGACAAACACAATAGCACTTATTATTGTATATAATATAATACGGCTTGCATAAACTATACTTCTGGGGATAAAGGAACATATTATCAGCACTGCAAAGGTAAGAAGTGACATATACCCCGAAAGCATCAGCGCATTTTCAAGGGTATTGGCATACAGAACTGCAGGTGCGATAACAAGTCCGTTTACAAGCAGCGGATTTTTTACGGCAAGTCCGTCTGTAACCTTACCTCTGCTTGCAGGGATATTCTGTTTTTCAGCCATTTACTGTTTCCCCCTCGTTATTCTTCACAGACGATGCGTCCTTTGTCTGTTTCTCTGCTCTGCGGCTGTCTGCCGCTATCCCTATGGGAGCGGCTAAGATCACCGCATACACTATGGGATTTTCAGTTAAAGCATAGTATCTGAATATACAGAGAAATATTCCCGTAATTATTCCGTAAATGATCCTGTCTGATCTTCCGGACGGAAGATACGGATAAACTGCCGAAAGAAAAATTGCTCCGAATAAAAGCATTCCGCTTACCATATCATATTTTACGGCATTAATACTAAAGCCGTTGAATATATATGAAAATAATGCAAAAACCGACAGCTGGGAAAAAAGGACCGTTCCCGATATACTGCGTCTTAAAGCAAGATATATCCCCATGACCGCAAGCAGTATAACAAAGCCTGTTCCCATAGGTCCTGTGAATTTACCGAGAAGAAGCTCAAAATCAGTTGATGTTGTTGATGTGGCATTTATCATAGTCTTTGAAAAGGAGTGATATAGTGTGTTATCAACAGCTGAACTTAAACTAAGATTATCAAAGGGTCTGGGATAAAGAAGTACAGCATCGGGAAAGGAAATTTCCGAAAAAACATATCCTACCGCCGCACCGCTGAAGATCTCGCTTCCCTTTCCTCCGAAAACGTGTTTTCCTATAAGCACTGCTATTGATGTGCTTATTACAATAACATAATATGGCACGGAGGCAGGCAGCATCAGCGCAAGGGTAAGTCCCGAAATAATTGCGGAAAGATCACGTATATCAGGCTTCAGCTCACGTGCTCTTATGCATATTATATCACATATAAATGCTGTGGCTACGGCAATAAGCGCTGTGATGACAGCTCTTATCCCATAATAATATACAGCCATTCCTTCTAAAACAAGCAGACATAAAAGGATATCCTGCATTATTGAAAGAGATGATTTTTCTTTAACAGGCTTAAGCATAGGCAAGCAACCAACCTTCTCAACAGCTTTTTCATCGGAGATGATATTTTGAACATTGAATTTATCAGCAAAAGCACCGTAAAGGCAACTCTTACTCCTGCGGATCTGTCACGTTTTAAACTTGATTATGACAGCATAAGCGAAACAAATGCTCAGACGAAAAAACTGATAGTTTATATTCTTAATGAGCTGCTCCGTTTAAAAGGAAAGGATCTTTCAAACGAGCATCTTTATATTGAGGTATTTCCTACTGTAAACGGCGGCTGTCTTTTATATCTGTCGGTTTCTTCGGATCTGACGGAGGAAACCGATAATGATGATGACCTGCCTGCCGAATTTATCTTTTCATTTTCAAATACAGATGAGCTTATAGGCTGTGCCGCCGAGCTGAAAAGACTTTTCGGAAAATATATAAAAAACAGCAGTCTTTATTATTCCGATGAGGATTTCCGTCTTATTATAGAGGTATCGGAAGGCTCATCTGTCAACGAGCTGTCCGACAAATACCGTGAAGAACAGCATGAGCTGAATATAAAAGCGGCACATACACGGGAACACTGCACTAAGCTTATTTCAAGCTGTGCGGTAGAACGTCTTGCACAGCTCAGCCTCTCATAGAGGAGGCTGCCGCTGAAAGATCGGCTGATTTGTAGAAATATGAGCCTGCAACAATAACGTTTGCTCCCGCTTCTCTTACAATAGCAGCTGTTTCGGCATTGATACCGCCATCAACCTGAATATCAAGCTCTTTTCCAAGGCTGTCGGCATATTTTCTCAGTTCTCTGATCTTATCAACAGTCTCATAGATAAAGCCTTGTCCGCCGAAACCGGGCTCGACTGTCATAATAAGTATCATATCAACGTCGGCGATGTATTTATATATATCGCTGACAGGTGTATTGGGCTTTACTGCGATACCTGCCTTTTTGCCGTATGAATGGATAAGCTTTACCGTTTCGGCTATATCGCTTCCCGCTTCACTGTGAAAGGTGATGATATCTGCTCCGCTTTCGGCAAACTCCTTTATATATCTTATGGGATCGGTTATCATAAGATGAACATCTATAATCATATCAGTATTCCTGCGAACTGCCTGAAGAACGGGTATACCATAGCTTATGTTATTTACAAATACTCCGTCCATTACATCAAAATGAAGATATTCTGCGCCTGCTTCCTTTGTGCGTCTGATATCATTTCCAAGATTACAAAGGTCTGCGCTTAATATTGATGGTGAAATTATTGTTTTCATCTTATGCTCCCTTTCATTTTACCATATGTGATCAACTGTTATTCAGATGTCGGAATAATAAATATCCTATCATATTATTATATAATAATTACATCTGTTCGTCAATACAAAATCGGAAAATATTTTGTGATAAAATCAATACGGCATCGGAATTACAGTTACCGATGCCGTTTATCTATATAATGCATGACGTTCAGCACCGAAGGGCAAAGCTGTTTTAAAGACGCATTGCGCCACTTTGCTCTCTGGAAGGGTAACTGTATTTCACGCTTGATTTATTTTATGCTCAAGTATGAAATACGCTACCGAAAAATTTGATCAATATGCAAGCTTTCTCAGATTGTCATCCTTGGAAAAGGTGGAGGCGTTATACAGAAACAGCACCTGATCATATTCGCTTACATCAATTATTGAGCTATAGCCTATCTGGATATATCTCAGGTCGAACATTGTAACCTCTGAATAATGCTGCATAAGGAAGGGCACATAACAGTGTGCATAGCTGTCCTTGATAACAAGCAGCTTTCCTCCCGGACTGTCCGATTTGAGCGTTATCAGCGGCTGATTCGGTCCCGTAAATGAGGAATACTTGTCCTTTACATCAAGATAATCCCTGAAATAAGGGCTTTCATAGTATACAGGCTCTTCACCAAAGCCCTCTGTAACATATTCACCTGTTATATTATAACCGTCGGTACAGTGGTAATAATCCACAATATCAGGGTCGATACCGTCATAAAGTGCGGAGGAATACAATGTCCCTTTGAATTCTGAGCTTGCATGCTCGATATTGTATGAGCTTAAGGGTACGGGAGTATATCCCATTTTCTTTGAGGCTGCCTCATAGGCAAGATATGCACCGTATGAGGTCCAGTGATGATCGTTGCGGTAGTAGATATATTCATCACGATTCAGCTTCATTGCGGAATATGCATCAATAACTGCATATTCACTGTCAAGACGGCTGTATATATCCTCAATGAATTTCTGCTGATCCAGCATGGGAGCATTTGCAGGCAATTCATCGGAATATATATCCCCCGATGTAGGAACAAGCATGAAAAATAAGGGTATATCATTATCCTCGGCAAAGGCATTAAGCCCCGATATGCTTCTTTCAATAAGCTCGCTGTCAGGCTCGTCAACTCTTTCAACAAGACGGTTTTCAAGGATATACATACCGTTTCTCTCCCTTTTTCCCAAAGCAAGATCGCAATATGTCTTAAGCTTTACGAAAAAATCACGGCCGTAGAAATGATCTGCTGTGTATGTTTCCAGATTATCGGTAAATTTTCCGCTGAAAAGCTGCTCTGTATTGAATTTGGGGAATTTTTCAAGATTGCGGTTTTCAAGCTCGGAAAACTCCTTTTTCTCCGAAACAACAGTCATTACTGCTAAATATACAAGCATTCCGAAGAAGATCACCATTGAAACTGCAGCGGCGGCAATACCATGCTTTTTGTTATTGCTGCTTTTTGTGCCAAGCTTTTCTATTTCAGTAACAGTAAGCTTTGTATTCTGATTCTTTTTCTTTTTGCTCATTTAAAAGTGACCTCCTTCCGTTAAAATCTGAAATACATAAACGGATTGTATGTTGCATCGGCAAGATATGCTGTGCAGATTATCATCAGCACAGTCTGTACAACGGGAAGTGCATATCCTACAACCTTAGCCGACTTATTCTTAAGCTTGCCGTAAAGCTTTGTGGGAAGCTCTGTAGAGCCTATAGCACAAAGAACAAGCATAACAATATTTGTCGCAAGAAGATAAAGTGCTGTGCTGTCCGCTCCCACACCGTTTCCGCCGAACATAGCTGAGAATAAATTCCATGCGTCGCCCAATGTTTCGGTATCAAAAAGGATCCAGCCGAACACGGCAAGCAGGAAGGTATAGCATATGCTGACAGGAGCAGGAAGCTTTTCAAGCACCTTGCCCCAGCCAAGTCTTTCTATAATGATGAGTACTCCGAAATATACGCCCCAGAGAACGAAATTCCAGCTTGCACCGTGCCAGAGGCCTGTAAGTGCCCATACTACCATAAGATTAAAAAGTGTTCTGCCCTTTCCCTTTCTGTTTCCTCCCAGAGGGATATACACATAGGAACGGAACCATGAACCGAGAGTGATATGCCATCTTCTCCAGAATTCTGATACACTTTTTGAGATATAAGGGTGATTAAAGTTTTCGGGGAAGGTAAAGCCCATCATCTTTCCGAGACCTACAGCCATATCCGAATAGCCCGAAAAATCAAAATATATCTGGAAGGTATATGCAAGTATTCCTATCCATGCGGTAAGTGCGGATATTTCTGTAAAGTCCATAGCCTTTACAGCAGTCCATACCATACCGATATTGTTTGCAAGAAGTACTTTTTTTGCAAGTCCCTTGATAAATATTCCGATACCAATGCTTATCTTGGACATATTTACCGTTCTGTTGTCGATCTCATTGGCAACGTCCTCATATCTTACAATAGGGCCTGCAACGATCTGAGGGAACATTGAAATATATGCCGCAAAGCTTAAAAAGCTTTTCTGCACCTTGATATTTCTCAGATAAAGATCTATTGTGTAGGACATACTCTGGAAGGTGAAAAATGAAATTCCGATAGGAAGTGCTACCTGTTTTACGGAAAGTCCCACATCAAGAGTATCATTGAGCCATTTATTAAGTCCCAGAACGGGATTTTCTATTGACAGACCGAACATTGAATTCATATTATTAAATATAAAGTCACTGTATTTGAATACCGCAAGAAGTCCCACGTTCATACATACAGAAACTATAAGGCATAGTTTTCGTATCTTTTCGTTATTGTCAAATTTATCAAGCATTCGTCCTGCCGTATAGTCTATCAGGGTAGACACAAGCATTATAACTATATAAAAGGGCTCGCCCCATGCATAGAAAAACAAGCCGGATACAAGCAATATTGCATTTCTTACCTTAGTGCCCGAAAAAAAGTATACGATAAGCACTATAGGTACAAAAAAATATAAAAATGTAAGACTGGAAAAAACCATAGCCTTTATTTTTCCTCCGTTTTTTCACACTCGGCAGCGTAAAAGATATCCTCTGCCGTATTATATAGTTGTTCTCTTGTTATCATTGTATTGAGTATCTCAACCATTCCGCCTGTTGTCAGAAGCTCGGGCAGACCAAAATGTTTAAGCAGTATTCTGCGTTTATCGGAAGAACCTTCTCCGCCCGAAAGTCCAAGCTCAAACATATCCATACGGGTTATGGGATCCTCAGGCGGTGTGTATTCTGCGTCCTCGCCCGAAATATCTATCCCCGCACGGCTGAAGGCTTCTGTTATGATATTTATATCTATTCCCTCTACGCCTAATTTTCCTTCCTTGGAGGGCGTGTTCTTTCTGCGTTCCTTGCCGAAAATATCGGGGATATATACATTTGTTATCTTCCCTTTTACAGCTCCTTTAAGATAATTTCTTATCTTAAAGCCTGCGGAATCCGAATCGGTCAGTATTATTATGCCCGTAGCGGCGGCATAATGACGGATTATCGCCATTTTTTCCTTATCCTTATAGATACGGAAGCCGTCTGTCTGTATGATTACGGCGTCAAATATAGATTTAAGCTTTATTTTGTCGTATTTTCCTTCGACGATTATCGCCTGTTTCAGATGAATAATGATCATTCACTCCTATGAAAGCATTTTTATAAGTGTTTCTTCAATTACTATCGACTGCAGCTGTGCAGGACGGGATTTTATTGTAAGCTCACATTCAATAAGCAGATCTATACAGCGTCTCAAGTGCATGATATCTGCTCTGTTTATTGTTTTAAATGCGTTATCTATCACAAAGCCTCTGCCCTTATATTCAAAATCCTCCTTGACATCTGCAGGACCCTTTCCGCCGTCATAAGCGGTTTTTGCCCTGTATGCATCAATAATTGAATTCATTATGGTATACAGCAGCGGCATCGGTTCGGTCTGCATTTCGCACAGCTCATTATATACCTGCATTGCAGCAGTTCGGTTTCGGTTTATGACCGCTGCAGAAAGATAATTCAGCTTTGCGTCTGCCTGTCCTGCACAGAGAAGCTCTATCATCTCTTTTGTTATTGGTGAACCGTTTGCGTAGGATAACAGCTTATCGGACTCACTGTTCATAAGCAGACGATTGCCTGCACACAGCTCCGCAAGATACGCCGCCTCATCAAAGCCGATAACGCCCTTCCGCTTTTTCACATACGAGGCAATATCCTTTGCATTATCAGATACGGTCTTTATCGGGAAATAGCAGACTGTTCCCGCCTTGCCCACATTATCCACAAGTCTTTTATATGCCTGATCGGGTGTTTTCTTTCCGTCGCATATATCGAAAGCACTGTAATATATTATCAGAACAGTAGTCTCGGGGATATTTTTTATAACGGAAACAAGCTGGTCGTAATCATCCTTGGGAAACAGATTTTTATTCTTCACATTAAGATTACTGAGTACACAGCAGTTATACTCCGCAAA
Source organism: Oscillospiraceae bacterium (assembly GCA_017481565.1). Lineage (GTDB taxonomy): Bacteria > Bacillota > Clostridia > Oscillospirales > Ruminococcaceae > RGIG4694. The sequence continues at coordinate 13,273 of JAFUOZ010000103.1, forward strand.
CATGGGCAGACCCTCACAGGCATCGGCAAGCTCGCCCATATCAAAATCAAAGCCGTCAAACTCGTGATAATTCAGATCTCTTGCCGCTTCACCGACAAGCTTGTTTACAAGTGCTTTCGTATACTGTCCTATAGTATAAAAATCCTGTCCGTAAAAAAGATATACATTTGAAAAGCTGCCGCTTTTTACAGAAGCCTTAAGCTGAGATTCAGTTAATACTGCCATTGAATATCACCCTCCCCCGAGTCTGTTTATCATCAAATGTAAACTCGATACAGCAGTTATCATATATAACACCGTCAGATGAGGAACATTCTCCCTTTTCCGAAAGCAGTATATATTCACTGCCGTTTACTGTACCTGTATTATTTCTGTCAGCAATGGTACAGAAACGTTTTTTATTATGTACATCAGATTCATTACCGTCAGTAACAGCAAATATCTCATAATCTTCAACCTTAACAGATATACCCTTTTTATCCTTGTGTATCTCTGCATAGCCGCAATCTATAAGCTTATCCTCATCATAATAAAACACCTTTTCTTCAAGAGCTGTATTTTCCGTATACAGATATGACCCTGTCGGCAGAAAATATGAAGCTGTATCATAAAGGCTGTAACCGTTCAGATATGACGATAATGCTGATGAGGCTTTATCATAAAGCATTATCATATCAATGTCATATATACCGTTTCTTTTAAGGTATTTGTCTGCAGCACTGCGGCTTTCACCTGAAAGATCAATAACAGCTGCTTTTCCGTTCACGGTTACTATTATCACAGAACAGTCACCACCGCATAAATAAGCGGTTTTTATCTTATCTCTGTCTGAAATACCGATAATATGCACCGATGAAATACATACAGCTGCAGATACAGTTCCTATAAGGCACACCCTGACTATATCACTTTTCAGCAGCAGTACCAGCATAAGTCCCACCGATGCCGCACCAAGATATTTTACAGCGGTATTTCCCATAGGAAGATAAAATATCTCATTTGCAGAAATAAGCTGTGAGGCGGCAAGAACAGGCCTGCAGAACAGCTGTGCCGCATTTAAGGACGGAATCGCTATTATTCCGATACCGCCTGTAAGTGCTGTAAATGCAGTGCATATAAGTGCTACGGAACAAAGAGGGACCAGCAGAATATTTGTAACAGGTGCAATCAGAGATACCTCGTCAAAGATAAGCATTGACAATGGAAATATGGCAAGATATGCACAATAGGAGCTTAACACAGCCTTTGCCGCTTTCGGAAGCTTTGCTCTGTCATTGTCTCTTAGCTTGATATAAAAAGCTTCCGCATTTTTAACTGCCTTCGGAGCAATAACGCCTACTCCGATAACTCCCGCAAAAGAAAGGATAAGTCCTGTATCGGATATTGAAAAGGGCATAGGTACAGTAAGAACAAGTGCCGCTATTCCCAATGAGTTGAGGATATCTCCGCTGCGTCTAAAAAAAGCAGCGGAATTGACAATACAAAGCATGATAAAGGCTCGCATTACCGAGACTGACAATCCTGACATAAAACAGAAAAGCGTCACGGGAACCAGCGTTAATATAAATACCTGTCTCTTGTCAAAACGGCTGATACTGTTTAAAACAGCACTTATCAGAGAATATATCACTGTCAGATGCATTCCCGATACTGCCATTACATGACCATAGCCTGCACGGTACATCATATTTTTTACAGTTCCGTCAAGTCCCGATTTATCTCCGAGCAGCATGGCAATAAGCATTTCACCATATACTCCGTCAGTATTATCCCTGATGATATCCTTTAAATAATTGCTGTATTTCCATGCGGTACGCCTTATTGAAAAGCCGTTATGCTCTGTATGAACGATATATTCAGGAGAATTCACTGCAAGAAATATTCCCTTTGATTTATTATAGTCCTCGGTAGAAAATGTATAGCTGTTCCGAAAAGCTGACGCCTTGCCTGTGAAAGAAATAACATCATCGGGCTTGGCTATAAGAGAATCGGTGTAAAGAATAATACTTCCGTGGTATTTTCCGTTGATAACACCCTTTACGGTATAGGCTTTTCTGTCCTCTCCCATACTGTCGATATCAATGATACTGCCTTCAAAAGTGATATTTTTATCATTACATTCAAGCAGCTTATCATATATAAAGCAGTCATAGCAGGAATACCATATTCCGCCGACTGCTCCGCTTATAAAGCAAACGATAAGGGTCACAAACCGTTTTCTGTCCCGTATCAGCATTACAGCAGCTGCAATAAATAAAAATACTGCCGCCGCTGCTGTGATACCTGAGCCGAAAATGTGAGCGAAAAATAATCCTGCCGCAAATGAAAATCCGACATAAGCCATTTTTCGCACCATACCGCATTGCTCCTTATTTAAATTACATTATGTTTATCAGCCTGCAGGCCATGTGAATTCTCTGCCTGCCAAAAGGTGGAAATGAAGATGCTTTACAGTCTGTCCCGCTGCATCTCCGCAGTTGGAAACAACTCTGAAACCGTCCTTGAATTCATCACCCTTTGCGATTTCTGCTATCTTCTCAAAAATATGGGCTACCACAGCGGAATTTTCGGGAGTTACAGCAGCCGCACTCTGAATATGCTCCTTGGGGATAAAAAGATAATGCACGGGAGCGGCAGGAGCTATATCTGCAAATACATATATCTTATCATCTTCGTAAATCTTTGTTGAGGGTATTTCACCTGCGATTATCTTACAGAATAAACAATCAGACATTTTATATTCCTCCGTATACTATATTTTAAACTTTATAGTGCAAAGCATATACCGCCCGAAACGGACAGTATATGCCTGTCAATAAATTTACTTTACAAACTCGGCAACAACCGATTCAACAGCTTCAAGTGCTTCTGCGATCTTTGATGTATCGCCTACACCTGCCATAGCGCTGTCAGGACGTCCGCCGCCCTTACCGCCTGTTATTGCTGTGATCTTCTGAACCATCTTTCCTGCATGAGCACCCTTTGCAACAGCGTCCTTGCCGCATACACAGAGCATAGAACCGTTTGCGCCGTTATCGGCTGCAAGAACAGCCACAACATCTGCGCTCATATCCTTTATCTTATCACCCATTGAACGAAGAACATCGGGAGCGGTATTCTTTACAGATACCTTTACTGCCTTTACACCGTTCACATCAACAGCCTTATCCATGATCCCGTCAAGAGCGGAGGAAGCAAGCTTGGAATTAAGCTCAGCCTTTTCCTTTTCAAGTGTCTTAATCTCAGCGGCAGCTGCTGCACACTTTGAAGGCAGCTCATTAAGATTTGCAAGCTTAAGTGCCTGTGCAGACTTAAGGATAGTATCCTTATATTCATCAATAAGAGCAAGCACTCCTGAACCTGTTACAGCCTCGATACGTCTTACGCCTGCTGCTACAGAGCTTTCGGAAAGGATCTTGAAAAGACCCAGCTTGGATGTATTGTCAACATGAGTACCGCCGCAGAATTCAATGGAAACGCCCTTAGCCTCAACAACTCTTACAACATCGCCGTACTTTTCTCCGAACAATGCCATTGCACCAAGCTTCTTTGCCTCTTCAATAGGCATCTCAGTCATTGTAACGTCAATAGCTTCGAGGATATACTGATTTACAAGTGCTTCGATCTTCTTAAGCTCATCAGCTGTAACACCTTCAAAATGGGAGAAGTCAAAACGTACTCTTTCACCGTCAACAAGCTGACCTGCCTGATGAACATGATCGCCGAGAACTGCTCTCAGTGCAGACTGGAGAAGATGTGCGCAGGTATGATTACGCATGATGCTCATACGTCTGCTCTTATCAACTGCGGCAGTTACTGTATCTCCCTCTGCGATACCGCCTACATCAGCTGTACCGAAATGGAGATACTGACCGTCTGCTGTTTTCTTTGTATCGGAAACAACAAAGCAGCTTTCACCGATAGTTATTGTTCCTTCGTCGCCTACCTGTCCGCCGCTTTCAGCGTAGAAGGGAGTTCTGTCAAGGATAATAACAGCATCCTCACCCTCTGAAACAGAGGAGACCTGCTCCTTTCCTCTGAAGATAGCAAGTACCTTTGAGGAAGCTTCAAAGTCTGTGTAGCCTGTGAATTCCGTTGCGGGTACGGTAAGTCCGCTTAATGTATCATCATCCCATGAAGAACCGCCCTTTGCGGCATGGTCTGCCTTGGCTATATCTCTTGCACGCTTTACGCACTCTCTGTAGCCTTCTTCATCAACAGTGATCCCCTTTTCTTCAACTATCTCCATAGTAAGATCAATGGGGAAACCGTAGGTATCTGAAAGCTTGAAGGTATCCTCGCCCGAAAGAACGCCACCCTTTTCAATGCCCGAAAGCATCTTTTCAAGAACTTCCATACCTGCGTCGATAGTCTTTGCAAAGTTTTCTTCCTCACGGAGAATCGTCTTCTTGATATACTCTCTCTTCTCTTCAAGCTCGGGATATGCACACTTGTTTTCATCAACAACCGTATCCACTACCTGATAAAGGAAAGGTTCCTTGATTCCGAGAAGTCTGCCGTGTCTTGCGGCACGTCTCAGCAGTCTGCGGAGAACATAGCCTCTGCCTGTATTTGAAACAGTTACACCATCGCCTACCATAAATGTGGTTGAACGGATATGGTCTGTGATAACACGGAGAGATACATCGGACTTTTCATCGGTCTTATATTCAACGCCTGCAATGCGGCTGATATGCTTCATGATATTCTGAACGGTATCTACCTCAAACAGATTATCAACGCCCTGCATTACGCAAGCAAGTCTTTCAAGACCCATACCTGTATCGATATTCTTGCTTGCCATTTCCGCATAGTTTCCGTTACCGTCACTGTCAAACTGGCTGAAAACAAGATTCCAGATTTCGATTATTCTGTCACAATCCCCTGCCTGCTCAAAGCTTTCAAAGGGACCGTATGCCTCGCCTCTGTCAAAGTGGATCTCGGAACAGGGACCGCAGGGACCGCTGCCGTGCTCCCAGAAGTTATCTGCCTTGCCCAGACGGACTATTCTTTCATGAGGAACACCGATCTCATTTTCCCAGATCTGCTCAGCCTCATCATCGCTTTCAAAAATAGTTACCCAAAGCTTATCCTCGGGGATCTCAAGAACCTTTGTGAGAAATTCCCAGCCCCATGCGATCGCTTCATGCTTGAAATAATCGCCGAAGGAGAAATTTCCCAGCATTTCAAAATAAGTACCGTGACGGGCTGTCTTTCCCACACGCTCGATATCGGGTGTACGTATACATTTCTGGCAGGTAGTTACTCTCACATTGGGAGGAGTTTCTGTGCCAAGGAAAAACTTCTTAAGCGGAGCCATACCGCTGTTTATAAGCAGAAGGCTGTTGTCACCGTTAGGTATAAGGGAGGCACTGGCCATTCTTGTATGATTCTTGCTCTCGAAAAACGCAAGATATTTTTCTCTCAGTTCATTTAAGCCTGTCCATTCCATAAATCAAAATCTCCGTTTCAAATAAAAATTTATAATAAGGGTATTAATATCCAAATTGGATATTTATCCAAGTTGGATATTAATCTCCTTAACAACATACATAAAATATTATATCACATCATCTGTGATTGTCAATGTTTTTTTGAAAAATATCCGTTTATTTCGTCATATTATCCAAGAAAAAAGCGTCTCAAAGGGGTCTTTACCGCCGATGAGACGCTGTATATCATAATAAAGTACGTTTAGTCCTGCTTTTCCTCTGTATTATCTGCTGTTTCCTCAGCCTTGGGGATACGGTAATACAGCTTTGCAAGCTTCTTCATGCGCTTTGCAAGCTTATCGGTGCATACGCCCTTTTCCATTCTCCATGCCCAGTTTCCGCCGCCTATGGTGGAGGGAATATTCATTCTCGCCTTATCTCCCAGCTCGAGAAAATCCTGCATCTGAATGACTGCAAGCATAGATACGCTTGAATATGCCGTTCTGATAAGCGCCCATACATCAGACTCGCCTATAGCTGCTCCCGTATATCTGCGGACAAATCTTCTCACCTTCGGAGTAACCGACGAAAGCCAGCCCTTTGCAGTCTGATTATCGTGAGTACCTATATAGACAACGCTGTTTTTAACGTAATTATGAGGAAGATAGGAGCTGTCTGCCTTATCCTCTCCGAAAGCAAATTCAAGCACATTCATTCCCGGATATCCCGATTCCTTAAGCATATTGCGCACATCCTCGGTGAGAAATCCAAGGTCCTCCGCTACCAGAGGAACTTCTCCCAGTGCTTTGTTTATAGCATTGAAAAGCTTCATGGAAGGACCCTTGAGCCATTCGCCGTTTTCCGCTGTTTCGTCCTCGGCGGGAATTGCATAGAAGCTTTCAAAGCCTCTGAAATGGTCTATTCTTGTGAGATCAAAAAGCTTTGCACTGTATTTCACTCTGGATATCCACCACTTGAAACCGTCCTTTTCCATCGCCTCCCAGTCATAAAGAGGATTTCCCCAGAGCTGTCCCGTAGGCGCAAATGCATCGGGAGGACAGCCTGCTACCTTTGTAGGTCTGTTATCGGAATCAAGCATGAAAAGCTCAGGCTGTGCCCATATATCCGCACTGTCCATAGATACATAAATGGGCATATCGCCGTATATCTTCACGCCGTTTTTATTTGCGTATTTTTTAAGGGATCTGTACTGACGGAAGAAGATATACTGTACGAATTTCCAGTAATCTATCATTTCCGAAAGCTTTTCGGAGTATAATTTCATCGCTTCCGGCTTTCTCAGACGGATATCATCGTCCCAGGAAGTCCACATCTGCTGCTTGAAATGATATTTCAGCGCCATGAACATTGCATAATCATCAAGCCAGAATGCATTTTTACGGCAGAATTTCCTGAATTTAGCAAGTTTTTCGGGATCGTCAAGTCCGATGAATTTTCTGTATGCCTTCTGGAGAACTATATTTTTAAGGCTGAAAAGCTGTGAGTAATCATAAAACCCCTTTTTCTTATCCATAACGGCTATATCAGGATCGATTTCCGATACAAGTCCTTCCTTTATGAGAAGATCAAGATCTATAAGCAGCGGATTTCCCGCATAGGCAGAATAGCTCTGATACGGCGAATCTCCGTAGCCTGTCGGTCCTACGGGGAGGATCTGCCAGTATTCATGACCTGCCTTTTTAAGAAAATCAACAAATTTATAGGCTTCCTTTCCGAGTGTTCCGATGCCGTGTTCGGAAGGGAGACTTGATATATGCAGCAGAACGCCGCAGCTTCTTGTATTCAACATAATAAAATCATTCCTTCATATAAAATTAATTATTATAATATTATACTACAATATTATTAACATTTCAAGCATTTTTATGCAAATGTATATTTTATTTTAAAGAGCAGATAATAAGCATGTACCCGATAAAACGGGTCATCAAAAAAACAGGAGATGTCAAGTCATGTATAACAACGAAAATACAAATAAGAACAACAGCAACGGTACAAACAGCAGAACAAACAACAGACAGAATACTCCCGACACTCAGAACAAGAAGAACAATCAGCAGCAGAACAAGAAGAACGATCAGAACTTCAATTATTAATTGCCTGCTGAATAAGGCTTGATCGATACACCTCATTTATCGGGTATTTTTATCTGATGAATGAGGTGTTTTCCTTGACAATAGCTGAAATATATGGTATAATTCAGTGATTTCAATAAAGGGGGTTTTTCTGATGTTTATAAATATGCTTATAAGAAAAAACAAATAAAATTCGGGAGGATAAAACATTAAGATCTCCCGAAACAGCTTAACAGGAGGATCTATGTATTTTTATCATGTAATTTCGGATATACCCAAGCAGGTCGGACAGCACTTTACAATTAATGAAGAAAATCCCAACGGTGTGCATGATCGTGTTTATGCACAGATGAGCATAGTTGAGGATATTTATAATAATCCGCAGAAATATGAAGGAACAGAACTGAGCCATGAGGTAAATGTTGCTCTTCGTGAGCTGGCACTTGAAAAGGTACGTAAAGAAAAATTTCCGCAGTATCCTTCCCGTATGGCTGCACTGTATGTTTCCCGTACATACGATGAAGCTGTCAGGTGGGGTGAATATTTTTCACGAATCGGACGTCCTACATATTCTGTTGCAAAGATAAAGGTCAGCGGAAGCTGTTACTACGGCGACGCATACAAATGCTTTGACGGAACAATATCCGAAGAAGAAAATATCAGACTGGCTGAAATATACTGGCTGAACAGGCAGAATGAGGACGGTCATGAGCCGATAACAGAGGTACTTGTTGACGGTGAGATAGAAATTGTCAGTATCATGAAGGAAATAAATGCAAATATTGATGGCGGGCAGGTGTTGTAACGTTCTGAAAGGACATCTGCAGCTATAATCAGCATTTCCGCAAAAAAACATAAAACGTCGGAGTCGGGACTTACTTGACATTTGTTATGTCCCGATACCGACGTTTTTCTGATAAAAATGCAGCTGATAAATGATACCTTTTTCATGTCCGTGCTTGACAAAACCGTTAATTGCTGATATAATCATAATGGTAAATTATGCAGAAGAAAATATCATGGAGTAATAAAAATGATCCTTTCACTTGAAAATATCAGTAAAATATACAACGGGAAAACCGTTCTCGATAATGTAGCTCTTACCATAGAGGATAATGACAGGATCGGTCTTATCGGAGTGAACGGCTGCGGAAAGTCTACTCTTTTAAGGATAATCACAGGTATGGAGGAGTATGAATCACAGCCTGAGCCTTATGTTCCTCATTTGTCTATAACAAAAAGCTCATCTGTGGGATTTTTGCAGCAGAATACGGGTCTTGACCGAAACAGCACCATTATTGAAGAAATGACCTCAGTTTTCAGCGAACTGCTTTCGGTACAGGATGAAATGCGTCGTCTTGAAGAGGAAATGTCAAAGCCTGATATCCATAAGGATGAAAAACGTTTTTCTGAAATAACTGCAGAATATGACAGAAAAACTGCTTATTTTGAGTCAAATGAGGGATATCTTATAAATGTAAAGATACGTACTGTGCTTAACGGTATGGGATTTCCAAAGGAAAGAGATGATATGATCATCTCAAATCTGAGCGGAGGCGAAAAAACAAGGCTTGCTCTTGCCAAGCTGCTTCTTGAAAGTCCCCGTCTGCTTATCCTTGACGAGCCTACAAACCACCTTGATTTCAACACGATCATGTGGTTGGAGGATTATCTTAAGGAATACAAAGGTGCACTTCTTATCGTTTCTCATGACAGATATTTCCTTGACAGGCTTACAACATCAATATGTGAAATAGAAAGAGGACGGCTGAAACGATATAAGGGCAATTACTCGACTTATACCGTTCAGAAGGAAGCGGATACTATCCGTCAATGGAAGGAATATGAAGCTCAGCAGGAGGAGATCGCAAAGCTTCAGGATTTTGTTGACAGAAACATTGTCCGTGCCACTACCTCTGCAATGGCAAAAAGCAGAGTAAAAAAGCTTGAGGCTATGGAGCTTATCGAAAAGCCTGTCGCTCCCGAAAAGAAAGCAAAGATACGCTTTGAATATGATATCGTACCGCCTGTTGATGTACTTACAGTAAAAAATATAGATATAACCGTCGGCAGCGGAAGTGACAGTAAAACTCTTGCCGACAATATCACCTTTGATGTTAAACGAGGTGACAAGTTAGGTATTATCGGTTCAAACGGAATAGGAAAATCGTCGCTTCTGAAAATCATCAGAAAGCAGCTGCCTGTAAATCACGGTACTATTGAATGGACCAAGAATATTAAGATCGCATATTTCGATCAGGAAAATTCTCAGCTGGATTTTGCAAAAACCGTTATGGACGAGATACACAGCCGCAGAAGAACATGGACAGAACAACAGGTCCGCTCACTTCTGGGTCTTGTAAGAATAACAGGTGAAAATGTATTCAAGCAGGTAGGCGTTATCAGCGGCGGCGAGCGTGCCAAGCTATGCTTTGCGGTTATGATGATGGAAAGAGGAAATGTTCTTATCCTTGACGAACCTACCAATCACCTTGACCTTGCTACAAAGGAAGTCCTTGAAGAGGCTCTGTGCAGCTTTGACGGAACTATCATTTTCGTTTCTCATGACAGATATCTGCTGAACAGGCTTTGCAGTCATATTATGGATATTACCGAAAACGGTATATACTATCACAAGGGCAGCTTTGACGAATACATGGAAATAAAGCAGCAGAAGGCACTTGAAGCAGAAAGACTGGCTGAGCTTGAAAAACAGGAAAAGGCTAAAAAAGAGGCTGAGGAAAAGGGTGCAAAGGCATTCCGCTCCAAAGAACAGCGTGCTCAGGACGCAAAGCGCCGTCAGCGCATCAAGGAGCTTGAAGGCGAAATAGAAAGGCTTGAAGCCGAAATGAGCGTTCTTCAGACTGAAATGGCATCTCCTGAGGTATGCACCGATTATCAGCTTATGCACGACAAGTGCGCTGAATTTGAACGTCTTAAGCAGCTTTCTTCCGATTATTCGGACGAATGGCTTATGTTAAGTGAAGAGCTTGAACAATAATTACGGGGTTTTTAAAATGAACAGAAATATGAAGGTCGCAGCAATACACGATCTGTCAGGTATCGGCAGATGCTCGCTGACAGTTATACTCCCTGCATTATCTGCTATGGGAATACAGGTTTGTCCCGTGCCTACTGCGATATTATCATCACATACGGGCGGTTTCGGAGATGTGGTACTGAGAGATCTTACCGATTATATCTCCCCTGCCTTAGAACACTATAAAAGGCTTGATTTTGATTTTGACTGTATATACAGCGGTTTTCTTGCATCAACTGAGCAGATAGATCATTGTCTTGATTTCTTTAATTCATACAAGGGTGCTTTAAAGGTCGTTGATCCTGTTATGGCAGACCACGGAAAGCCCTATAAGACCTGCAATGATCAGCTGAGGCGCAGAATGGGTGAGCTTGTACGGATCGCTGATATCATCACTCCGAATGTTACGGAGGCGGCAATGCTCCTCGGAGAAGATCCTTATCAGCCTGATATGACCCTACAGCAGATGAAAAGCTTTCTTGTAAGGCTTTCGGAGCTGGGTCCCGAAACGGTTGTTATTACAAGCGTTTTTTCGGGAGGAAAAACCTGTAATATCGGTTATGACCGTGTACACAGCAAATTCTGGCGGGTCCCCTATTCAATGGTAAGCGGAAATTATCCCGGAACAGGCGATATTTTTGCGGCTGTTCTCACAGGCTCTATCCTCAGAGGAGACAGTCTGCCTCTTGCCATGAACAGAGCAGCTTCCTTCCTGGAGCTTGCTATCAAGACAACCTACGGTTATTCAACCGATCCGCGAGAGGGTATCCTGCTGGAAGGATGTCTCAGCTATCTTATGGGCAATCCTACTTTATGCGATTATGAAACACTCTGATATTATATAGTATAAATATTTTTCACCGAGGAATAATATATGCGCAATCTTAATATAGTTCTTGTTGAACCGCAGATCCCTCAGAATACAGGCAATATCTCACGTACCTGTGCAGTTACGGGAGCACGTCTGCATCTTATAAGACCCTTCGGCTTTGAAATATCCGATAAGCACCTTAAACGTGCGGGTCTTGATTACTGGGATAAGCTTGATGTTACCTATTACGACAGTCTTGATGATTTTTTTGCACGTACAGAAGGGACATATTTCTTTTTCACCACCAAGGGCAGAAAAATACATTCTGAGGTATCATATCCCGACAACAGTTATCTTATTTTCGGACGTGAGGACAAGGGACTTCCCGAAAGTCTTTTATATAATAATCCCAATAGCTGTGTACGGATACCTATGAGGCCTATGCTCAGAAGCCTTAATTTATCCAATTCCGTTGCAATAGGCGTTTATGAGGTTCTAAGACAATGGGATTATCCCGAGCTTACTTCTGAAGGACAGCTTACTGAATATACATGGTAAACAATACTTAAATATACGGAGGTGCAGACTATGCATAAAATCAAGATCATGACCGATTCTGCAAGTGATATACCAAAGGAATATGAGGAAAAGCACAACATAAAAATAATCTGCTTTCCTATTACCGTAAACGGAAAGGATTTTCATGACAGAGATATTCCTATGCAGGAATATTATGAGCTTATCATAAATTCTCCCGATCTTCCAAAACATTCACAGATCACATCAATACAGTTTGAAGAATATTTCAAGGAATATTTCGATCAGGGCTATGATGAGATCTTTTATATTTCCATTGCTTCAAAGGGTTCTAATACCTATAATTCCGCAAGAATGGGAAGGGATCAGTTCTTTGAGAATAATCCTGAGGCAAAGAACAAGATGAATATAAGAATCATTGATTCGGGAAATTATTCGGGTACTTACGGTTATCCTGTTGTTCAGGCAGCGATCAAGGCTGAAAACGGTACATCTCCCGATGAGATAGAGGGTTATCTGAAGGAATGGTTTTCCTGCTGTGAGGTACATCTTGGCTGCTATACCCTTGAATTTGTAAAAAAATCGGGCAGAGTAAGCTCTGCGGCCGGCTTTGTTGGAGAGGTGCTTGGACTGCGCCCTGTTATCAAGATAAAGGACGGCGTTTCAACTGTTACCGCAAAGGTAAGGGGCGACAAGGCAGTCGTTCCGAAGATCGCAGACATTACCTGCGAAAGAATTATACCTCAGTCACCCTATGTTTTAATGGTAGGCTATAATCCTGAATTTACAGATGATCTTGAAAAGGAGCTTACAAAGCGTCTGGGATATCCTCCCGAAATGCGCTTTCAGATAGGCGGAGCGGTATCCGCAAACTGCGGACCGAAAACCGTTGCGGTTGCTTTCAAGGCTAAATCGGAATAAAATAACGCCGTTTCATGTTATAAGGCATGAAACGGCGGTTTTTTATTCTCTGTTTTTCAGCACCTCGGCAGGCGAGATTTTCTTAAGCTTATTTACAAGCAAAGCATTTATAATAAAATATATCAGCATTATCACTGCAAAGATGACCGCATACATATAAATCGGAAAATCAAAATCCATTCCGCACGCCGAATTTGCAATAAATACAGGGAAAAGCTTATTCATTATCAGCTTTGAAACAGGTATGGAAACAAGCGCTCCCACTGCGATTATTACAATATTTCCGTTAAGATACAGCTTTTTTATCTCGTTTGTACGGAAGCCGAATATCTTTACAAGCGATATTCCGAAAGAAGCACGGTCAATTATAACATTTATCATAAGATACATTACAACAAAGAAAATAACTAAAGATACGGTAATAAGCATTGTATACATAGTTTTCATCTGACTTACAAATATGCCTGCCGCTCTTGTTATATCCTCCCGTGTTGTAACAGCGTAGATCCTGCCGCTTTCAATATCAAGATTTTCATCAGAAAGAAGTACGTTATAATAATCCTCGTCCTTTCCGAAAAGCTCTCTCATGCTTTCAATATCCATAAATACTGTCAGTCCTATGGAATAATCTGCTATATCGGAAACCGTAAAGGCATAATCCTTATCGTCGGCACTGTCTGTAAGGATAAATTTATCGCCTATGGACAGGTCATATTTCTGAGCTGCTGCTGAGCTTGCTGTTATACTGTTCATGCCCTTTTCGGGATCACAGGGATAATATTTATTGTCATCATCTATTCCAATAAGGCTTACGCTCAATGTATATCCCATATGATTTACCGAAAGTTCCTCCATATAGCAGGCTTCCGCATTTTCGGGGACTTCCTTTTCGGGATATTTTAATGTATACATATTTTCAAATTTTACATCTGCTATATTATCGTTTTTAAGATTATTGCAAAGTGTATAGCAGTTCATTCCAAGCATGAATACCAATAAACATATAAACATACCGAATACAACTGTAAGTGCCGCTCTTGCTTCACGGAGCGTCTGACGTATCTGAAAACGTCTGATAAATCCCATGTTCCCAAGCTCTATTCTGCCTCGGCGGCTTATTTTCTGTTCGTTTCTGATAAGCGACAGTGCTGTACGGGAAAGCTTTTTGCTTATGACGATATAATTTACCATGACTGATATCACAGGGGGCATGACTACTGCATAGATTATCAGATATAAAGGATATACAGGCTCTAAATCGGGAACTGAGAAATAATTATATGTATCTCTCATCTGCCAAACAATTCCGAAACGGCTGAAACCTATAGCTGAGCCGATAATTCCTCCTGCAAGACAGATGATAGTCGGAAGTGCGATATAATGACCGATAAGATCACGTTTTTTCGCTCCTAATGCGTACAGTGCGCCGATAACACTGCTTTCGCGCTGTATCTGATGGATCACAAATACAGAAATAACATAGGTGAAAAGGATCATCAGCACAACGCCTGCTATAAGTCCGATATTTTTATATGTAATAACATCATTTGCGGCGGCTTTTATTCTCGGATTATCCTCTGCCTTTAAAAACTCCGTAAGATTATCAATATCAACAGAAATTTCATTAAAAAAATCATCTGTCTCTGTTTTAAGTTCGGCAGTACCCTCCGAAAGCTCTGCTGAGCCTTTATAAGCTTCGTTTACTCCGTCTGTATATTCCCTGACACCTTTATTATATTCGGTGATACCGTCAAGGACCGCTTTCAGTGCAATAAGCTGTTCAGAATCTGTAAGTGCAATATATCCGTCCAGTATTTCACTGTAATTATCCTCTGTAAGCGTTTCGGGAGCGTTTATCGCCGAAAGTGCCGAATTGCCTATCTCAAGATAGCCTTCAAGGATACTGTCTGCACCTGTATTCAGCTTATCGCTGTTCTTATCAAGCTCGGATAAGCCTTCTGAAAGCTCTTCGGCTCCCTCTGCAAGCTCGGAAATACCTTCCTGCATATCTTCCTTTTTGCCGATAATATCTTCGATAAGCTCACGGAAATAGATATTCTCTACCGCATTATAATCAAATTCAAGGTCTTTTATCATTTCCTTAAGCTCATTATCGGTGATAGCTCCGTTAAGGCGATATGCATAGCAGTATTCCTCGGCAGGAACGCCTTCTGTATTTTTAATAAGCCTATACTGTTCCTTGTGGACAAATATTGTTCCGAATGTACTGCTTTCAACGCCTGTATCTGACAGCTTTGCTATGGGCATATCATAATCGGGAGATGAGCCTGTTCCTGTGATGATCAGTGAGTATCCTTTTACGTCTATAATATCTCCCACTGAAATCTTATGTTCTTCTGCATAACGCTTTTCAATGACCGCTTCACCTGTTTTTTCGGCAATACGTCCCTCATCTACATTGACAAGATCTATGCTTTCACGATTTGCAAATACTCTCAATACTGATGAATCCTGCATTTTTATGTCAAGGGAAAATTGCTCTTCAAGGTCAATTCCCGTATCTTTAAGCGTCTGCTTCTGTGCATCGTCAAGTGGAAGAAATACTGTGAAATATCCGTCCTGTACTTTGTTTTCTTCTGCTTTTGCGGTACTTCCCGTAATAAATGTTTCGGCTGCTCCCACTACAGCTATGACCATGAACATACCGAAGATTATCATCAGAAATAATGCTGTGTAACGTGCAAAATTGCTTTTAAGATCACGTATCAGCCTTTTATTAAGCACTCTTTTCATTACAGGTCCTCCAAATCAGCCGCAGGAACACGGGTTTTATTTATGTAATCCTCTTTTATAAGACCGTCCTTGACTATTATCACCTTATGCACCATATTTTTTATGGAATTGTTATGGGTCACTATAAGCATCGTTGTTCCGTACTTTTCATTGATCTTTTCAAGGAGTATGAGTATATCCCGTGAGGTTTTTGAATCAAGCGCTCCTGTCGGCTCATCACAAAGAAGCAGCTTTGGATTTTTTATAAGGGCACGGGCAATAGCGCATCTCTGCTGCTGTCCTCCCGAAAGCTGTGAGGGAAATTTATTCTGATGCTCCGTAAGTCCGAGAGTTTCAAGAAGCTCATCCATATCGAGAGAATCATCGGTAAGGTATTCGCATACCTGTATATTTTCACGTACTGTAAGATTCGGAACAAGATTATAGAACTGAAAGATAAATCCCAGATTATCTCTGCGGTAATCGGAAAGTGCATCGGATTTAAGACCAAAAATCTCCTTGCCGTCAACCTTTACCGAGCCGCTGTCCATTGTGTCAAGTCCGCCTATACAGTTGAGCAGGGTGGATTTTCCTGAGCCTGATGTTCCCTGGATAACTACCATTTGTCCCCTGTCAACGCTTGCGGTTATTCCCTTAAGCACCTGAATATAGCTTGAATCCTTACCATAGCTTTTCTTTACATCTTTGATTTCGAGATACATTTTTATTTCCTCCGTTTTTTTATTTAAATAACACTGTTATGTAAATGCTGCGGATATACCATTCGATATATCATATCCTTGAAGCTATCAGCGTCTGCCCAGATAACGCATGGTATGCTTTCTGTATTCGTCATATTCACTGCCGAAGGTATTGTGCATGAATTCTTCCTCCTGAAGTATCTGCAGATGAAGCATGACAGCCGCAAATACCGACAGTATCAGAAGCGGAATATTGAAAAACATAAGGCAGACAGAGCAGTAAAGCATATCAAATGCCACAAATGCAGGATTTCGGCTTATGCTGTATATTCCCCTTGTGACAAGTGAGGTCTTTTCCTCGGGTATGCCAACTCTCCAGCTTGTTTTCATTGTTACTGTTGCCATTGCGAATATTATAACAGCTGATATTCCGAGTATTATTCCTATAATTCGAAGCATTGTCATATCATAAGCTGTAACAGCAAAAATACTTATGACCTCTGCTGCAATTACCGTGCAGGTTGCGGCTGCCATAATTTTTTCGATAAGCACAACTTTTTTGGGCTTGTTATTTCCTTTACCCATCTGATTAGTGCGTATGGACTGCTTTTTCTGAATTATCAGCTTTGCTATATAAAATGAATAAAATGCTGCAAGAATAACTAATGCCGATATTTTAAATAACATAATAACACCTCATTAAACAGATAACACCGTTATGTATGTACTAAAAAATAAAGATAACGCTGTTATGTAGTTTTCAAAAAATAAACAGCTTACGCTATTTATTTTTCATCAAGAAGCATGGTTGACCAGCCATGCATTGTAAAATTCATGATCTTCTTGATATGCGTCATAGCCTTTTTTTCATCAGGCTCATGCATTATCATGTGTACGAATGCGTCGATTATCATGTGAACGATCCAGTGAAGAAGCTTTTTGTTTATATTTTTGCCGTAATGCTTACTCATCTGATCGGTCATTTCTGTATAAGTGCTTTCCATTTCATCGGCAAGGTCGCTTACACAGTTTTCGTATTTTGTCCCCTGTGCTTTGGTAAGAAGCATGACAAATGCATCGTAGTTACAGTAAATATGCGGAACGATCAGCTCAACAAATTCGTCATGATCGCCTTCTTCATGCTCATATGGCTTATTCATAAGTTCTTCATCTTCCGAATTATGCTTTCTGATAATTTCCATAAGCTCATTATATGGCTTATCAACGATCGCACCGAAAAGATCTTCCTTATCCTTAAAAAAGAAGTAAAGCGCTCCTGTGGTTACTCCTGCATCGGCGCATATTTTACGTAGAGAGGCTTTCATAAACCCCTTTTCCATAAACTCCTTTTTTGCACTGTCAATAAGCAGCTCTCTTTTTTCCTTATCAGCCGACACATTTTCACCGCCTTTTGATAACACTGTTACGTAACACTGTTATCATATCATATTTTTTTGTTATTGTCAATACAGAATTGTATAACAATCAGAATATTCAGCTATTATCAACAAAACACAAAGGTGTATCTGTACCGGAGTTGTATACACCTACAAAGTTTATTTTCATATTCTGCGTCAAAAAGGTATATTCTCATTATCATACAAAACATTCTGTACTAAAAAAATTGAGGTCTTTTATAGCAAAAGACCTCAACCGATATTATTTATTTTAACATAGAAACCTCATCACGTACACGATAAAGCTCATCTAAAAACGAATTATCTATATCGTTGAAACGGTAAGATGAGTGATAAACAAGGATATCTTTATATCTTTTTGAAATACCCTTGCAGCGACGCTGAACAAGACCCGCTCTTTCAAGAGTTTCCTCAGGCATGGGAGAAACCCACATATATGTGGTGGGAACACCCTGCAGCAGATCGAACTGACTTCCTCTCTCATATACATAGACGCGGCGGTGGCTGTATCCCTCGTCATTCTTTTTGGTATAAGCCGCCGAAAGATACGGCACAGTAAGGTCACCGTGAACGATCTCGGTCATATCTTCAAGCATTTTGCAGGGTATCTCGTCATATTGGGCAAGAGGACTGTTCTTTGAAAGAAGCAGCTGATACTCAAACTTAAGCACAGGCTCATTTCTGAGTGCCTTTTCGCTGAGCATGGAAAGAAAATATTCCTCATAGGCATTTTCATATCTGATAATAGCCATATTATGAGTGCTTTCTGTTACATTTGTAATAGCTTCAACGGAGTTTGTTTCTTTGAAATCAATAGTAAGCTGTTTGTCCGCCGGGAGTTTTTTTACGAAATTGGCAAAGGCATAGGTAACATAGGAAGCTCTGGGAACCGATATGCTGAAGGATATCTTGTTTGAGGTCTCAGGCTTGTAAAGACCCTCGATCTTATCCATCTGAATAAGGATTGCCCTTGCATATTCAAGAAATTCCGCACCCTTTTCTGTGGGGAAAACACCTTTTGCACTTCTTTTGAATATGGGAATACCCACTTCATTTTCAACTTCCTTGATCGCCTTTGAAAGATTAGGCTGTCCCATAAAAAGGTTTGACGCCGCCTTTGTAATAGAGCCTACCTTTTCAACCTCTACCATGTATTTAAGATGCTGCAGATTCATTATATCTATCCCCTTTTTATGTGATGTTATATACATTATAATACACATAACAGTTTTTGTCTAGGGTTATTTTGTGAATATCTTATAATTTACAGCATCATGTTATTTTATTAACAAAAAATACCACATTTATCCTACTTGACCGCCATGTAAATATGGTGTATAATAATTGTAAGGTATATACTCAGGGTGTTTGTAAATATTCTGATATACTTCTGTTAATATTTTTAGATAACGAAAAATTCTGCACTTTACGATTGTTTATATTACAGAACAGCATAAAATTTACATATACAGAGAGGAACGCCATGTATTCACGAGCAGGTACCATCGATGATGAATACATCCGCTACATACTCGAAACTTATTCAGCTGCAATTATACGGCTTTGCTATACATACACAAGAAACAAGGATGACGCCGAAGATATGGCACAGGAGGTCTTTGTTGAGCTTATGCGCCGTGATGAGCCCTTTGCGGATAAAAATCACGAAAAAGCATGGCTCCTGCGAACTGCCGTCAACAAATGTAAAAATCTGTTGAAATCAAGCTGGTTTAAGCGAACAGTTCCGTTAGAGGATGAATATACAGAATATGATAACGGTCTTGACAAGGCCGAGGGTGATAATACCGTAATGCAGGCGGTTCTTAAGCTGCCCGAAAAATACCGTACGGTAATACATCTTCATTATTTCAACGACCTTTCCATAAAGGAAATATCAGCCGTTACAGGCAAAAACAGCGCAACCGTCGGCACACAGCTCGCACGAGGGCGTGAGCTGCTGAAAAATCTACTGAAAGGAGATATTGATCTATGAGCAGAAATATGAACGAATACAAAAAATCAATGGAAAATATTGTGCCGTCGGAATCTTTTATCTCCGAAACGGAAGCGCTTATGAAGCAGGCTCTGGCTCAGAAACGTGCAGGCAGTATATCCTCCGATAAAAAACGGAGTAAGATCACTGTCCGTACGACTGCCGCTTTTTCTGCAGCTGCCGCAGTATTTATATGCATAGCAGCCGCAGGAGTATATAATAACAGCCATGTTGATTCCGGTATTGTCACAGAAGAGACTGTCACCACAGCTGAAACCATCGCAGAGACTGTTACAGAAACAGATACAGTCGTTGTATCGGAAACGGCTTCCGATACGGAGATACTCTCAGATATTGAAAATGATCTTCCTGTTATTGCCAATGAATATTCACAGGAAAATGTGCCTGTTACAGAAGCTGCTTATGATGAAACTACTGCTGTTACTTCAGCAGATGAAGCTATTGAAGAAGAAATCGAAGAAGAAGCAGCTCCTGTATCATTTACTGCTGAAATGATAACAACGGAACAGAATGTCCCCGACACAGAAAGTACAGTCACCGAACAGATAACCGAAATGTCAGCTGCGGAAATATCTGTTACTGAAAATGTCATCACTGAAGATATTATCGCTGTACATGACTTTGTGGAATACGATGATGCACAGGTCGAAGCGGAAGAAGCCTATGACGAAGGATCTGCCGACAGTTCCGGAGCACCTTTATATGTTCCGCCGTTAGATGGCTACAGTTATGACAGCATTGACCAAGAAGAAGCTGTTGAAGAAGAGGCTGATGAAAGCATCGCTATACCTATGACACTCAGTCTCAGGTCATATGACCCTGAAATGTTCAGTGCGGTAAACGAGGTCTATGTACCCGATTATGTGACAGACCTTGACAGCGGAAGCTACTCTATGACACTGACCGCAGGCTACGATGAATTTGACGAGGAAACAGGCGCAGTGATAAGCGGCGGTGAGGTATATCTTTCATCGGATATGATATCTTACAATGAAAATATTATCAATACTTTAAGCAATGTTACCGGTAATTCTCCTTCATCACACATGGATAAGGAATCGGAAATGAATAACTACAGATATAAAATTGCAGTTAATTCCGCATTGGAGGACGAGGACAACGCTTTGATGTTTGAGATCACCTATGATGAAAATGTTATGATAATCAACAGATATGACAACGGCACTGTATCTTCCGAAAGATATGAGCTTAGCGAAACAGACTATAACGATATCGACACAGTTTTATCTTCATTGTTTTAAAAGAAATACCCGATAAGCATTTTTCAGTTGCTTATCGGGTGTTTTTTTATATATAGGTAACTATGGAACCGCTGATTAAATCGTTTCACGACCCACTCAGTCAATTTTGCCGCTGCGGCAAAGGATTTTCATGGGTCTGAAACGATGCCTGCGGCTTTAATCAGCGCTTCCCTATTTATCTGCCCCGAGCTATACTCATGATTTCAGTATGGTCATATCAATAATGCTCCGCTGTCATAGCATCATTTGCGTTTTTCGGCATATTCTTAAGCGAACGTGTTATCATGTCATTGTTGAAGCAATAGGTATATAATCCCGATAAGGCAAGATACAGAAGCATTACCACAGCAAGCTCACATATAACAGCCGCTCCCACCGAAAGAGAAACGCTGCTTACAAACCATTCACTGACAGGATAAGCAAATACGGGACCTGTACCCACCACCAGACCGCTTACTATAGCAAATACGGGATTCTGTGTTACAGAGGTAAGAGCTGTTGCAATATTCATCACAGCCGAAACAACAGAGAATAAAACCGTGTTGTTGAATGAGGTGATAAGTGCGGTCATGTCATAATCGGGGATAAGCTTGAAGCATACCGCCGAAAACAGCATATTGAGCAGAGCCGCTGTCAGAAGCAAAGCCGCATTGATAAAGGGAATATATCGCTTGTGATAAAATTCCGTGTGTGAAAAGCAGGCTGTCATTTTGTTCAGCAGCGAGGATTCCACCGCAAAGCAGAGACAGGCAGGAGGTGCTATCAGCACTGCCGCCGACATGAACATGGCTAAAACATTGTCACGTACATACATAGGCTGTACAAAGGGTATCATCAGGAATGTGAAAGCAATTCCCCCTAAGCTCATGTATTTCATAATATTTGTACTTGCACTGAAAAGATATCTTGTGCATCTTCTGAAATTTTCTATCATTTATATCACCCTTTTATAATGATGCCATAGTGTTTATCGCTATATGTACCAATATAGGACAGTATATATTATCCGTTTTCAAATAAAGTGTGCTTAATGTCAGACCAAGCATAAATATGGGAATATTCGCAAGAATATCATACACGGTCATATCCGCCGAAACATGGTTCAGTGCAAAGAATAAGGCTGTCAGGATAACTGCTGCAATCCCTCTGAAAAGGCTTGTTTTATTCTTACCATTTATAAAGCTGAAAAAGATACCTCTGTAGCATATCTCCTCAACGACAGGACCTATGACACATACTGTGACAAGCTGTAATATACCGTATTGCTCAAGCAGGGAATCAATACCCTCCTGATTTTCGCTGTTCCCTATTCCGTTTGAATCAAGGATAATGGCAGATGCTACCATAAGCACAAGAGTTACTATAAAGAAACCCGCACAAAGAGAAAAGCATTTATTTCTGTTTGCGATAAAATATTTCAGATCGTCAAGCAGTACCCCTCGAAAGACAATGAGCATGGCTATAAAAAATCCGCCGTAAAATACAACCTCTATATATTCCTGCAAAAGCTCCAAGGGAAAGATTTTCAGCAAAAGCTCACATATAAACTGCATATCAAGTAAATAGATAATTCCCCAGAACAGCACCGCTACAGAAATGCAGGCTGTCTTATTATCCGTAAATGCTTTTTTTACCATAATATCCCACCTTAACTGTTAAAGGAACGAGCTGTTTTCATTACCGTTTCGGGAAGATAAAGATCGAAGCTGTCCTTATTGTACCAGTATACGCATACAGCCCTTGCAGCCGCCGCAAGCACCGCAAGTGACAGAAGATTTATCCCCACTGCCTGACCGTATGAAATAACAGCCGAATTTATATTTTTTTGAGTAAGCTCCGTAAAAACTCCTGTCATTATGTTTTCACCCACTACCGAAAATGTAATATAAAGTAAATATGCCGCCGCAAAACCCTTGCCCGATCTGATGAACATCAGATTCATCACCGCATATATCAGATACAGTACAGGCATGCACGCAAGCTGTACGGAAGCTGAGGACATTATCTCACTGTGATTTTCGGGGGATATGATACAGACTACGCCTACAGTGATAAGATTGAGTACGGTATAAACCGCTCCCGATAAGCTTATCCCAAAGGGCATTACCACCGTATACAGATTTTTCTGATATACCGATGTTGCGGTAAGCTTTGAACGGGTATAATAATAAAGATATCCGCCGCCCGAAACGGCATTAAGCATACAGAACAGCACCGAAAAATAAGGATCGCCAGAAATAATGCTCACCGCCGTCATTACCGCAAGTGCAGCTGCACCTACAACAGTGAAAACAAACACCCCTCTCGGTTTTGATGCAATGATGCATCTAATATTTCTCATAGTCTCCGATAATATTTTTTTCATTCAAATCACCCTTTTTTCAGTGCTTGTTTTCTAAAGCTGCCTGAATCATAACCGCATCCTGATTTTCGGGAACATTGTGGGCGTACTTATCCTTTTTGTAGATCAGAGTACATACTCCCTTAAGTATTGCGAAAATAGCAACTGCCGAAACGATATTTATCACAAGTGCAACAGGATAGCTTACAAGCTCCGCAAAATCCTTTTTTTCAAGAAAGGCTTCAAGAATATCCTTGAAAATAACAGGAAGTGCACCGTAAGCGATACCCGTATGAACACCTGTATTACTGCCCTTTTTTCCTGTGAACCATATTACC
>JAFUOZ010000104.1 GCA_017481565.1 Oscillospiraceae bacterium
AGAATAACATCAAGAATAAAAAACATTGACAGCCTCCTTAATCTTCAAAATCATAATATTCCGCGCAGGAAGCAGAACAGATCATAATATCATTTTCGGAATAAACCACCATCGTTTTTCCGCTGCCGGAAACTTCTTTTGAAATATTTTCGGATGTTTTTACATCAGTCCTCGTCAGTATATTCCCCGAGAGGGAGAAAAGATATCCGTTTTTATAATCAACAATAGAGGTCTTGCCCGAAATCTCGCCGCTATAGATTATATTTCCGCGGCTGTCAAGAACCGTTACATTACTTCCTGTTGTAACTGCATTTTTCGGAAGTGATATAACTGTGCCTTCCTCGCAAAGTCGAGCTGCTTCGGGTTTGCCGCCCAAAGTAAAGCTTCCTATGAGATTTCCGTTGCTATCATAGAAATACAGAGCTTTATCGCAGAAAACGGTAAGATTTCCGTCAGAGGTAAATTCGCAAGCCAGAGGAAAAATATCCTGAAGCTCAAGAGTTGTGATCGGAGCATCATCACCTGGCTTTGAAATCTTGATCTTTGTTATAAAGGATGCATTCTCAGCATCAAAGGTAAGTATGCAAACTCTGCTTCCGCTGTCGTTTATCGAAACGTCAATAACTCTGTCCTCTGAAAGATAGCGGTTCTTTAGATTACAGTTTTTAGTATAAAGAAGAACTGCCGAATTATATTCCTTTGTCTTAGTAACGACAGCAAACATACCGCTGTCGGAAATATCCGCGCCTGTGATCTCATAATCCAGCTTCTCGGTATATATCCTTGCAAAGGAATTATAAAGCGCATAGGAATTACCGCCGAAATCATATACCAGCAGATATCTGTTTGAGGTTTCTATAAGAGGCTTTGAAAATTTATCCTTTCCTTCAAAGAGAAGCGAACCGTCACCCTCATATATTCTGAGTCCCGCTGAGGTCGCTACGGCAAGATTCTTGCGAAAGCCTGCAAAAGAAAGAGTCGTATCGGGATTATAGGTTATAGTTTCAAAATTACCTCCCGATGCCTCGGCAACACTGCCCAGATCCTTCATAAGGAACATAAGATTATCATATGAAATACTCTCCGGACTGCTGATAGCGGCGGCAACAAGAAAGGCAATGAGAAAAATAAGCAAAGCATATCTTACCGCGCTGTATATCCCGGCTACCCTTGCGTAATATGGATTACTGACGGCTGCAGCTTCCTCAAGCTCATCATCCGAAACTCTTATCTCATTCAAGTTTTCCGATTTGTTGGGTCTATCCGACTGCGATCTGCGTTTTTTTTCGAATGCCATGCTTATTCTCCTTTCTCTCAGTATTTAACGTAATTCAAATAAAGCCCTTCAGGCGGCGCTGTCATTCCCGCCCTCGTTCTGTCGCGGCTCTCGGTTATTTTCAGAATATCCTCAGGCTTTATTCTTCCGAGACCTACATAAAGGAGTGTTCCCGTCATTATCCTTACCATATTATAAAGGAAACCGTCACCTGCGACCTTGAAGATCACATTCTCACCTTCTCTTATAACATCGGTATAGAATATTGTTCTTACGGTGCTCTCAACAGGCGAGCCCTGCGCCATATATGCCGAAAAATCATGAGTTCCCTCAAAATATCTTGCGGCTGTCTTCATTTTTTCAACAGCATCATCACCGAGTATCCTCGGATAATGCCAGCATCTGTCCGAAAGAAAAGGATCGCGCTCATGAGAGCATCTTATCTTATAAATATATTCTTTATATTTAACATCATGTCTCGCATGAAAATCCTCTGAGACCCATTCAGCCTCATAAACCGCAATATCAAGAGGCAAAAAAGCATTTATAGCTCTCGGAAGCCTGTCCATCGGCAGAGCTGTCTCTATTCCCCTTTCGCCATGGCGGACAACGGTAGCGCAAAACATATTTGCATGAACGCCGCTGTCTGTACGGCTGCAGCCTGTGATATCGCAAGGAAATCCAAATAGCTTTTCTGCCGCCGCACATAATGCGCCCTGAACTGTGGGAGCATTTTTCTGTACCTGATAGCCCGAATATGCTTTTCCCAGATACTTTATCTTAATAAATATTTTCATCTTTACATCGTATAGCCGATACCGAGCATATTGAGAAGAACAAGGGAAACACCGAATGTTATCATAATAAGAATGGCAATAAAATCAAGTGCCCTGTAATGAAGAATACTCATTCTCGTTCTTCCCTCTCCGCCGTGGTAACAGCGGCATTCCATAGCCGTTGCAAGTTCATCTGCGCGTCTGAATGAGGAAACAAACAGCGGTATCAGAATCGGTATCAGTGCCTTTGCACGGTTTATAAGACTTCCGCTGGTAAAATCCGCACCTCTCGCCTTCTGAGCTGACATGATCTTGTCGGTCTCATCGATAAGTGTAGGAATAAATCTGAGAGCAATAGTCATCATCATTGCAAATTCATGCACCGGAACCTTGATCCGCTTAAGAGGTGCAAAAAGCTGTTCAATAGCATCTGTCAGTGCAATGGGAGTTGTGGTATAAGTAAGGAAAAGACTTGCCCCAACTATAAGCACAAATATCCTCAGCACCATAAATACAGCATTCATAACGCCTTCAAGATATATATGAATAAATTTCCATTCAAAAAGCAGTGTTTCGCCCGAAGTCCAGAATATATTGATAACAACGGTGAAAGCAAGAATAAATAATATTGGTCTTATAGACCGCATAATAAGCGACATGGGTATTCTGCTGAGCAGTATAAGCACTATGGCTGATACGAACAAAAGCCCAAAGCTTATTATATTGCGGCAAAGGAAAGAGCAAACGATATACAGAAGCGAAAGGATCAGCTTCATTCTCGGATCCATTCTGTGTATCACTGAATTTCCCGGGTAATATTGACCGAGTGATATATTTTTCATTTTGTTCCAATCTTAAAGTAATTTATAGATTTGATTTAGTGCATCATCAATGGTATAGACCGCAGTATTAACAGGAATTCCCATCCCTGCAAGCAGATTCATCATGGTAGTGATCTGAGGAACATCAAGCCCAACCGCCGTAAGCTCATCGGCTCTGCCGAAGACCTCGTCCTTCTTGCCTGTCATGAGAAGCTTTCCGTCGGCAAGGACTATAAGATAGTCACAGTACCTCGCCATGTCCTCCATACTGTGACTGA
>JAFUOZ010000105.1 GCA_017481565.1 Oscillospiraceae bacterium
GTATTGACAAGGGTCTTTTTTTATGGTATAATACATCATACGATGTAAAACGTTTAGTTTACAATCAAAAAACAGGACATATTTATCAATTCATTATTGGTTTTAAACATTATATTTGTACATATTCGATGATTTTCGGCTTATTCGGGGTATAAGTGATTCTTGATATCCTGTCTTTGCAAATATATACATAGGGGGAACTAATATGGAACTCTTAAAAGAAAATGAACGCAGCGCCAACAAAGCAGCAGCCAAGGTAATGAGAATAACAGTACTGGTATTCGCAGTGATACTCATACTTGACATAGCAGGAATATTCGTTGTTCCTCTTAATGTAATGATAACCTCTTACCTGATAGGAACGGTACTTCTTTTCGTACCTACATTTATTGTAAATTTTGCCAAAAAGGACGGACCATGGGTAAAATATGCTATTGTATTATGCGCCGTGCTTTTCACGGTTGACGTTGCAATAACACTTTCATATCACGCTATACTGCTTTTTGTATATCCTATTGCGATAGCAAGCCTTTATTTTTCGGGCGGTCTCAATATATTTGCGGCTGTCATCACTGTTATCGGCGTATCGCTGGGACAGTTCCTTGCTTTCAAGCTGAATTACGTTACAGATGATAATTTCACCGAGCTTAAAAGCGTGATCCTTTTCGGTATACTTCCCCGTGCAATGATACTTTTTGCAATATCATCTATCTTTACAATGCTTTGCAAGCGTACAGCGTCTATGCTTGGAAGTCTTATGGGTGCAGAACAGCAGAGAATAATGCGTGAAAAATCTCTTGAGGTTTCAGAAAAGCTTCTTGAAACCGTATCCGAGCTGGATAAGATATCCGCTGCGGCTGCCGATGCAAACCGCAGTATTGCCGATGAATCGGAAAACGTTATGAGAGACAGCACAGCAAACACTGAGCATATCAAATCCGTTGAGGATAATATGAATATCATTTCCGATAATCTGAAGGATCTTTCCGATATGAGCAGAAGTATTGCCGAGCTTGCAGGACGTGCAGATGAAATAACCGCAGACAACAACGAAAAAATGGCTGCTGCTTCAATGAGCATGGACGAAATATGCAAGGGAACGGATGAAAGCAAGGAGATAATTTCCCGTCTTTCACAGCAGTCGGACAAGATCGTTGAAATTGCAAATGTGATCACAGATATTTCAATGCAGACAAATATCCTTGCTCTGAATGCAGCTGTTGAGGCGGCTCATGCAGGTGAACAGGGCAAGGGCTTTGCGGTTGTTGCCGATGAGATCAAGAAGCTTTCCGAGCAGACACAGTCCGCTGCCGCAGAGATTGGTATCATTATCGAGCAGGTAACACAGAACATTGCAGGTACCGTTGACGCTATGGAGAAAAATGCTGTCCTCACCCGTGACGGCATGGACAGCATGAATAAAATGAGAATATCCGCCGAGCAGATAAGCCGTTCAAACGCCGAAATATCAAGGCATATCAACGATATGAACAGAGTTATTTCCGAGGTTGCGGCAAACGGCGAAAATGTTTCACGTAAGCTTGAAAGCGTAAGCGGCAATATTCAGAATAACTGTGCTGCTGTTCAGCACGTTGCGGCTGCTATTGAAGAAAACAGTGCAGGTACAGAAAATCTCGGATATATGGTAAGAGATATTCTTGTTATGTCAGAGGAGCTTGAACGTCTTACAAAATAAATACATCTACAGAAATATTTAAAATGCCGTACAGTAATGTTCTGTGCGGCATTGTATTACCTGCATATCGCAGGAGGGAGGACAGCAATGTATACTATCAAAGAAATAAAGGATCACAGGCTTATATATGACTACTGTCTGAAGCTTTCCGATACGGTTCCTTATATGCACAGGGTTCCCTATGATATATGGCTTGAAAGCTTTACGGCAGATACCGATACAGAGGGAGATAAAATGTTTTCCCTGCTTATAACAGAAGGAGCTTTTATCGGAGAAACACTTGTCGGATTTGTACAGTACGGTATTTCACGATATATCTATAACGAACAGGGCGAAAAGGACTATTCAATCTGCGGCTTTGTTATAAGAAGCTTATATTTTGATGCTGAACATGACTGCGGAGATATGCTTATCCGTGCTGCCGAAAAATATTCAATGCAGAATCAGGAAAAATATTCCCCTGACAGAAAATATGCTTTTTTCCATGCCCTCGGCATGAGCTGCTATAACGGACACGGCAAGCTTTTCAGCGGACTTACTCATATAGAAAAGGCTCTTACAGATCAGGGTTATATTACCGAGCATGAAAATGTATATTATAAGCGTATACTTGATGAAAATGTCTGTATCAAAGAAAATGATATAACTGTAAAATATGAAAAGATCACATCAAAGGGAGTATGCGGATTTTCACTGTTTCATAAGGATATATTTACAGGTGCGGGAGAGCTTGTATATCTTCCATTCGGAAATATATGCTTTCTCAGATGGATATATATCGAGGGAAATTATCAGGGAAAGGGGTATGGCACTGCCGCACTGAAAAGGCTTTTCTGCGATCTTTATTCTCAGGGAATACGCCGTATTGATACAGATACTGCCGACGGAAATATCATCGCTCAGAGGCTTTATACAAAGACAGGCTTTACATATATGGGAAGAACACGAAGCTATTTTAAGGAGGCTATAATCTGATGATATATACACTTGAAAATGAAATGTGGCTTGCTGCACTGAAAAAGGATTCCGACACATTCAGTACACTCGTTTCGGAAAATGCCGTAATGGTATGCGGCGGTTATCGCTGTACCGGAGCGGAATATGCTTCAATGATAAAGGATTTCGGTATATCGGAATATAAAATATCCGATTTTGAACCGGTGCTTGAAACAGATAATATAATACAGGTACATTACATCGTAGCTACTGCGGCGGACTGTCCCGAAAATTCCGATCTGGCAGGAATATTTCATGTGACTTCAACATGGAAAAAAACAGCCGATACATGGAAAATAATTTTTAATATGGATTCAAGGATATATACTGAATAATAAAGGTGATAAAATGAAAGAATACGACGATCTCAGAAATATACTGAAAAGCTTTATTGACAGCGACGGGCGGCTTACCGCATATCCTGCAAAGCGTAAAATGAAGCTGTATGCAATGAGCTATCTTTCGGGAATATTTGAGCACGGAAGGGTATATACGGAACGTGAGGTAAATGAGCTTTTGAATAAAGCACATACCTTTAACGATCCTGCAACGCTCAGGCGTGAGCTTTATAATCACAGATTTTTAAACAGAGACAAGGAGGGGAAGGAATATACCCTTGAGGATATTCTCCCCACTATAGAGGAGCTTGAAAAGAAATATGGATAACAGACTTTACATTATCGAGGGACTGCCATGTTCGGGGAAAAGCACTTTTTCAAAGTATATTGCGGATATTCTATCCGAAAATCACAAGGTATCATATACCGATGAGGGCAGCGGCGATCACCCTGCCGACTATGAATTCCACAGCTTTTTAAAGGAAAATGAGCTTTCCTCTTTCTCAGCCGATGAGCAGAAAAAAATAAAAAGCTGTTCCGAAAAAATATCCGACGGATATATTATCCCTTTAGCTGATCTCAGCGGAGAAATTTTTGATCGGCTGATACAGCATAAAATATATGATTTTCTTCCATGGGAAACAGAAAAGCCGCTTATGCTCCGAAAATGGAAATGCTTCCGTGACTCAGCAGACAAGGAGACCATATATGTTTTCAACTGTGTTCTGCTGCAGAATCCTATGTGTGAAACCATGATGCGTTTCGGTTTTTCTGCCGATATTTCTTTCGGATATATATCGGAAATAACAGATATCATAAAGCCAATGAAGCCTTATGTGATATATCTGAAAAACACCGATATATCCTCTTCCGTAAAAAAAGCCGCAGCAGAACGTAATGGCTGGCTTGATGCTGTAACAGACTATCACGTAAACGGAGAGTACGGAAAAAGTATTGCTGCTTCGGGATTTGAAGGATATATAAGCTGTCTGGAGGAACGTCAGCGGAGGGAGCTTGATATACTTTCCCGTCTCGGAATTGAGTATACTGTAATTGACGAGCCTCAGAGAGATTATGCGGCAGCCTGTGAAAAAATAAAGGAGATCTTAAAATGATAAGGAAAACAGAAAAAAACGATATTCCCGTCTGTGCAGAGATACTCTGTGCAGTATACAACAATGATATGTGGCAGTGCAACTGGACAACAGAAACAGGCACTGCTTACCTTAATGATTATTTTGAAGCAAAAAAATTTATCGGTTATGTTATCACAGAAAATGAAAAAATAATCGGCGCTTTATTTGCACACGAAAAAATATGGTGGAACAACAGCGAGCTTTTTATCGATGAAATGTTTATTCTGCCCGAATCACAAAGAAAGGGCTATGGCAGTATGCTTATAAAAGCGGCTGAGGAATATGTTGCTGAACATAAGCTGGCAGGCATAACGCTCTGCACAAATAAATATGCACCTGCACCGAATTTTTACCGTCATAATAATTTTAGTGATAACGAATATATTATGTTTATGTATAAGGAGACAGATCAATGAGAAATGATATTACAATAAGACCCGAAACAAACAAGGACTATAAGGAAATAATCTCACTTATCCTTCGTTCATTCAGAGAGGGAACGGAATATTCCGACGGAAGCGATATTATTGCACTTATAGAGGAAATAAGAATGTCCGAATATTATATCCCCCAGCTTTCCTTTGTTGCCGAGCTTGACGGAAAAATCGTGGGACATTTTCTGTTTTCGGCATTTCCGCTTTCAAAAACTCCTCAAGGTGAGCATATAAACGACGGCAGCATAGTTATGCTTGCGCCTGTTTCGGTACACGCTGACTATTTTCATCAGCATATCGGAATAACCATGCTTAAGCTTGGCATTGAAGAAGTAAAAAAGAAAGGTTATAAAGGTATTACCGTTGAGGGCGACAACAGATTTTATAATCGTGTCGGGTTTAAAACCTCTTCTGAATACAGCATTTATCCCACAAGCGGCTTTCCGATGCAGCAGCCTCAGTGCATGATGTGCATGGAAACCTACGATGGCTCTCTTGACGGTATCGGCGGATATGTGGTCTATGATATGTACTGTAATGCATAAACAGTACGACAGACAAAAGCACAAAAAGTCGGGAAATTTTTTCTCTGCAATGTTATAATGAATACACAGTCAAGGAAAGGAACGTGATATTATGAACGGCTGGGCAGAGGGACTGCAGAATGCGATACAGTATATTGAAGATAATTTGACAGAGGAGCTTGATATAAACGATATTGCCGCAAAGGCTTATGTTTCATCATTCCACTTTCAGAGGATATTCAGCGCACTCTGCGGATTTACTATCGGTGAATATATCCGAAACCGCAGGCTTACTCTTGCAGGTGAGGAGCTTTCACATTCTTCCGAAAGGGTCATAGATACAGCGGTGAAGTACGGCTATGACTCACAGGACAGCTTTACCAGAGCGTTCACAAAATTTCACGGTATCACTCCCTCGGCTGCACGGGAGCAGGGAGCGGAGCTTAAAGCATTTGCTCCCTTACGTATAAAATTAACATTGGAGGGCGGTACTATGATGGAGTACAAGATCATCGAAAAATCAGCATTTTCAATTATGGGCAAGGCAAAGATGTTCAGCATGGAGACATCTTATGAGGAGATCCCCAAATGGTGGCAGGAGCATTATCAGACGGGCGGCGGTGAGATCGTCAAGGGTATGTTCGGCGCTTGCATGGACAGTGACGGAAAAAGCTTTGAGTATTTTATTGCAGACCTGTATTTCCCATGGAATGATATTCCCAAGGGCTATACAACAAGGATTATCCCTGCAGGCACATGGGCAGTATTCCCCTATCACGGAAAGTGTCCCGAATCACTTCAGAGCGTAAATACGAAGATATGGAATGAATGGCTGCCAAACTGCCGTGAGTACAAGCTCAGCGGAAATTACAATCTTGAATTCTATATTTCCGAAGAGGAAGGACAGATCTGGGTGCCTGTTGAAAAGGTATTATAATATAAAATAATTCAGTCTTGGCTGACAGTGTATGGTTGATCGTATGCTGTCGGCTTTTTTATTATAGATAAAACTATTGAAATATATCTGAAAATATGATATAATTAGGGAAGCACTGATTAAATCGTTTCACGACCCACTCAGTCAATTTTGCCGCTGCGGCAAAGGCATTTTCATGGGTCTGAAACGATGCCTACGGCTTTAATCAGCACTTCCCCAGAAAAATCATTAAATCAAAAGGAGAACCGAATATGCTTCCGCAGAATATACTTTCACTGGGAACTACACGTTCCGCTATCAGAGAGCTGTTTGAATACGGCAAAAAAAGAAAAGCTGAAATAGGTGAGGACAAGGTTTTCGATTTCAGTATCGGAAATCCCAGCATACCCGCTCCCGACTGTCTTAGGACAGCTATAAACGAGCTGCTGGAAACCGAGGACGCTGTCACTCTTCACGGATATTCCTCCGCACAGGGCGATGCTTCCGTAAGAAACACTATCGCCGAATATCTTAATTCCGTTCACGGTACAGCCTTTACGGGAGATAATCTTTACATGACCTGCGGTGCTGCCGCTTCACTGTGCATTTCACTCCGTGCGCTGCTTCTCCCCGATGAAGAGGTGATCACCTTTGCTCCCTATTTCCCCGAATACAAGGTATTCACAGAGGGACAGGGGGGACATCTTACCGTTATCCCTGCCGATACAAAAAGCTTTCAGATTGATTTTGATAAGCTTGATGCAGCAATAAACTGCAATACAAAGGCTGTTATCATCAATTCACCAAACAATCCGTCGGGCGTTGTTTATTCCGAAGAAACAATAAAAAAGCTTGCAGAGGTGCTTGAAAGAAAATCTGCGGAGCTTGGCAGAGAAATTTATCTTATTGCAGACGAGCCCTACCGTGAGCTTGTATATGATGACAGTATAACTGTTCCTTTTGTTACAAAATATTATAAGAATACTATTGTATGCTACTCCTACAGTAAGTCGCTTTCTCTTCCCGGCGAGCGTATCGGATATATTTTAGTCCCCGATGAAGTAACGGACAGCAGGCTTGTATATGCTTCCGTTTGCGGTGCGGGACGGTCACTTGGCTATGTGTGCGCTCCCACCTTATTCCAGCACGTTGCCGCAAGATGTGTGGGAAAGACCGCCGATATTTCGGTATACAAGAAAAACAGGGATCTGCTTTATAACGGACTTACCGAGCTTGGCTATGACTGTGTAAAGCCTGACGGTGCATTCTATCTTTTTGTAAAGGCACTTGAGGACGATGCAAATTCATTCTGCGAAAAAGCAAAAAATCATGAGCTGCTTCTGGTTTCGGGCGATGGTTTCGGCTGTCCCGGATATGTTCGTATCTCCTATTGTGTTGCTACAGAAACCATAATTAATTCAATGCCTGCTTTCAGGGCGCTGGCGGAGGATTATAAAAAGTAATTTTCAGGTGATGTTATGATATTTCATAAATTCAGTTCGGATAAAGAACGCCGCAGCTTCGGAGGGTCATGCTTTTTAGAGCTGCAATACTGCCGTTTTCCTCATGATACGGAAATTGATAAAATAATTTCCGTTGACTCGGTCAGACATTGGAAACTTGATTCTCTTTATGTATATGAGGACGACGAAAGCTTTGAGGTTTTTATAAATGAATACATAGGTATTTTCAGCTCAGGTATCTATTGCAACGGTAAAAGCGGTCCTCTCGATACATACGGAATAAATTATTATTCACCCGAACAGCTTTCGGTCATTATACAGAAGCTTACAGATAAAAAGCCTGCGGAATATGAAATTCTGCTTGACTGGCTTGATTCTTCAACAGAATATAACGGTATTTATATTCTCGGAATATGATAAATATTATCCGCACAGTCGATATTTTTCGGCTATGCGGATATTTTTATATTCTTATATTATATTATACCACAATGGAAGCTCCGTGCGGCGTATATATTCAAGCTGACGATAAACGCTTTCCGCTTCCGCCTCTGCTTCATCGCTGTCCTCGGAAATAAGAGGGTGAAGCTTTGCTATTTCACCGTCAAGAACGGTAAGCTTTTCATCGGAAACAAGTATTTCAAGGATAAATTTTTCTCTCTCCCAGTTTTTTTCAAGCTCTGAGGAAAGCACCTCTGCCTTTTCTTTATCTCCGCTTTTTTTGATATTTATCAGACGGATTATCTCAGATTCTATCCTGTTTGTGCGGCTGTATACGATATAACAGCCGACAGATGACCCTGATATGATAATAAACAGCAGCACAGCGGATATTATAACTCTTTTCACTGTTTATCTCTCCTTTTTCACAAGTGTGCTTATTTCCCTTTTTTCTCCAACCGATACGGTCATAAGATAAATATCCTTGATATCCAGCTTTTTTGATTTAAGCTGCTTATCAAGCCATTTTCTGTCCGCTCCCGAGGCTATCAGATTATTTTCAAGCAGGACTCCGTCCTCTATCACAAGCACGGGCGGATCGTCACTTTTCTGTGAAATATTCATATCCCCGTTTGTTACATTACGGTATTCATATTTAGGATATACCGATACCTGTCCCGTTGTTTCAACTATGGCAAACTGTACCTCGGAAATATCGAATATCCCCTGTCCCCTTACCGCTTCAAAAAGATCGTCTACGGTAAAGCGCAGCTCCTTCATCTGCTTCTGATCTATTACGCCGTTGCTGATTATCACAACGGGTCTGCCGGATATAACAGTACGTACTCTGCCGTATCTCATACCAAGCCATGACATAAGAACATCAAGAGAGCCTAAGGTCAGCACAGGGATAAGTCCCGTAAAAAGCGGAGTTTCGGGATTTTCCACAGGGAGCGTTGCAATATTTGAAATAAGTATGGTCACAGCTAATTCTGAGGGCTGCAGCTCCCCTATCTGACGCTTGCCCATAAGTCTTACCGTAAGGATAAGCACACAATACAGAATAACCGCTCTAATAAATACTATCAGCATAAAATTCTCCGTTAATTGTTTTTTCGGAATTATTATGCACAGATATTTCTTAAATAATATAGGAAAAATGAAAAATTTCTTGGGTTTGGATATATGTACATATATATTTTAATAATTTAACCTTTAATATTTATTTTTTCTAATCTTTTTCTAATGATAATCACCTATCTGTTTTAATGGAAGGGGGGTATATTATATACATCGGACAGATCCTATACCGATAAATAGTACTTCAGAAAAAGTACTGACGGCATATCGGGCATCAGCACCCCGATATGCCGAAAAAAACAAAAACCGAAACAGATAAATAATATGGAGGTAATCTTATGGATAACTTTAAAATGGTAGAAGAACTGGTAAATAAGACTCATGTCTCTTATTCAGATGCAAAGAGCGCTCTTGAAAGAACAAACTGGAATATGCTCGACGCTATCGTGCTTTTAGAAAATGAGGGCAAGACCTCCTGCAAGCAGAAGATCAGAAAGGGTGCGGAAAACTG
The DNA here is from genome assembly GCA_017481565.1 of Oscillospiraceae bacterium. Taxonomy (GTDB): domain Bacteria; phylum Bacillota; class Clostridia; order Oscillospirales; family Ruminococcaceae; genus RGIG4694. The sequence continues at coordinate 9,536 of JAFUOZ010000105.1, forward strand.
TGCCAACGAAGTTAAAAAAGCTGTTGACAAGGGCAATAAGTACAACTTTGAAATGTACCATGACGGCAAAAGAGTATTTTCACTCCCTGCTGTCGCTGCGGCTGTTATCGGAATAATCGGCTTTGAGCTTGCTATCCCTGCTACTATCATCGCTCTTATCTGCGGCTGCACATTCAAGCTTGAAAACAAAACACAGAGTATCACAACAAGCAATAATAATCCCGTTTACATTAACGGCGACCTTATGCCTTCGGGATATACTTCATCGTCAAGCATTAATCTCAGCAAATAAATAATCTTAAAAAGGAGCTTTATCCCATGTCAAAGCTAAAAAAGCCGCTTAAGATCTTTCTGATCATACTTGGTATAATAATCATTCTGCTTATTGCGGCGGCGCTGATACTCCCTAAGCCAATGGCTATGGCAGTATACAACGACAACTTCGGAAAACGCTTTACCACCTATGAACCGCTTGCATGGAGCATTGAGGATTTTGACGATCTGAAACGGGATAAATACACCTTTGAATCAGATAAGGGTCAGCTTTTGACAGGATACAGATACTACAAGGATAATTCAGAAATCAAAGGAGTTGTTGTAATAGCTCATGGTTTCGGAGGCGGCGGTCACAGAAGCTATATGAATATTGCAGAATTTTTTGCTTCAAACGGCTACGCGGTTTTTGCTTATGACGCTACAGGAAACGATGAAAGCGAAGGCGACGCTGTAGGTGGTCTGCCGCAGGGCGTTATCGACCTTGATTATGCACTGCGTTTTGTAAAAAGCAGCGAGGATTTTTCAGGTCTGCCCATAATGCTCTGGGGACACAGCTGGGGCGGCTATTCAGTAGGTTCGGTGCTTCAGCTTCACCCCGATGTAAAGGCGGCGGTAATAGTTGCAGGCTTCAATGAATCTCTTGATATGCTTGAAAGCGAGGGAAGAAATATTGCAGGCGATGCAATAGATTATGTGCTCCCCTATTTTGCGGAATATGAAAAAGAAACCTTCGGTGATTATGCGTCTATGAGCGTTCTTGACGGTCTTGGTGCAACCGATGCGGACATAATGATACTTCACAGTGAAGATGACGATATGATACCCATAGAAGCAAGCTTTGACAGATATTATGAGAAATTTTCAAAAGATGAACGCTTCACCTTTATCCGCTACACGGACAAGGGACATAATTATATATTCTGTTCTGATGCCTCATCTGAGTATAAGGAAGAATATAACATCGCCGCAGATAAATGGCTTGAAGAGCTGGGACAGGAAAATCTTACAGAAGAGCTGCGTGCGGAATATTATGAAGAGAACTTTGACAAGCACAGAGGATATGAGCTTAACCATGAGCTTATGGCTCAGATGCTTGAATTATATAACAACAGCATTATTTAATAACAAAATCATTGACAAATCACCTATTATACGGTAAAATATAATATATGAAAATAACATGAAAGGAGAACTGCCCTATGGAATCATATCAGGAAAAGGCCGATACCTTAAGCAAGCGCTTCGGTATATCCCCTGTGGAAGCAATGAAGGCACTTGAAGAGTGCGACGGCGATATTCTTGACGCAGTAGGTCAGCTTGAAGCACAGGGTATTATCAATCGTGCTTCCGCAAATTACAGCACAAGGATTGATTATTCATCAGGCAGTACAGGTTATTCGGGTCAGTCGGCAGGCAGCTCCTTTTCAAAAAGCAGTGTGAATGCTTCGGGCAGTGTACCTAGCTATTCCACAGATGACAGCGGCGAAAGCGGCTTTGAAAGCTTTGTAAAATTTATCAGGGAGCTGCTCAAAAAAGGCATGAACAATAATTTTCAGGCTGAAAGAGGCGGAAAGATAATCATAGAGCTTCCTGTTCTGGTGCTTGTGATACTGCTTATTTTCGGCTGTGCTGTTCCCTTGCTTATTATCGGACTGTTCGCAGGCTGCCGTTACAGCTTCAAGGGTAAGGAGCTTGGCAGACAGGATATCAACAATGCCATGAATATGGCTGCCGACAGTGCAGACCGCATAAAAAAGGAATTCCGCAAATAAAGCTTCAATAAATATATCACCGCATAGGCTGATGCGTTGCTTATGCGGTGTTTTGCAGTATATGTTAATATAAAGGGGAAATTTAAAATGGCTGATAAAATTCTTATAGTTGAGGACGAGCTTCAGCTTGCACGATTTGTTGAGCTTGAATTGTCTCATGAGGGATATATCGTAGGCAAGGCAGGCGACGGACGTACAGGTCTTGAAATGGCGGAAAGCGGAGAATATGATCTTGTGCTTCTTGATATAATGCTCCCTGAGCTTAACGGACTTGAGGTGCTGAGAAGGCTCAGAAGAAGCTCGGATATTCCCGTTATCATGCTTACCGCAAGAGATGCGGTAATGGATAAGGTATCAGGACTTGATATGGGCGCAAATGACTATATGACAAAGCCCTTTGCCATTGAGGAGCTTCTGGCAAGAATAAGAGCTGTGCTGCGTCAGACAGAAACAAAGGCTGCCGCTCCCGAAGCTGCTCCCGCAGGCGATGTTCTTACCGTCAACGGCGTTACGGTAGATACGGCAAGGCATACGGTGACCTGCAACGATACTCCCATTGAGCTTACAAACCGTGAATTTACTCTGCTGGTATCACTTATGGAAAACCGTTCGATAGTAATGTCAAGAGATGTACTTCTTGAAAAGGTATGGGGCTATGACTATATGGGCGAAACAAACGTAGTTGATGTTTACATAAGATATCTCAGAAGCAAGATAGACGATGTATTCGGTATTCATCTTATAACCACCGTCAGAGGCGTGGGATATGTAATAAAGTAAGTCTTACGGAGATAATCTATGGAAAACAAAACCTCACTTGCGGTAAGGATCAACCGTTACTGGCTCAGAAAGACCGCAGGCGCATACGCTTTTCTTAATATGATCCTTGTTCTGCTTTCTTCACTGGCATGGTGCCGCATGAATGAGCTTGAACAGGGTATTTCAGCATATAATATAAGCCGCAGCATAGCCTTTGACAGCAATGCAAAAGGATTATGGAACTACATCGGAAGTGCGGTATATCATTTTGACGGACACTCCGCAGAAGCAGGTATATTCCTGAAAATGCTTATCTGCATATTTATTGCGATATCGGTAATTGAACTTCTGATGCTTGTTTTCTCATCATCTAAGGGACATAAAAATGCAAGAAAGCTTCTCCGCCCGATAAATGAAATGGCGATCACAACAAATGCAATAGCCGCTGCCGAGCTTACTCCGCAGGAAATGACCGCTCCTCTTACAAAGCCTGAGGAACGTTCCGATGTGGATTTTTCCGACCTGCAGTTTGCTATCGACAAGACCGACCCTATGACCGCTACCTATATCCATACAGGAAACAGCGACCTTAAGGGACTTGAGGACGCTGTAAATAATCTGCTGGACAGAATGAGAGACGCTTATATGCGTCAGACACAGTTCGTAAGCGATGCATCTCATGAGCTGAGAACACCTATTGCAGTAATACAGGGCTATGCAAAAATGCTTGACCGCTGGGGAAAAACCGATGAAAAGGTTCTTGATGAATCTATCACTGCATTAAAAAGTGAATCGGACCATATCGCAAAGCTCGTGGAACAGCTTTTGTTCCTTGCAAGAGGCGACAACGGCAGACAGACAATGAACATGGACGTTTTCAGCGTATCCGATATGATGCGTGAGGTATGCTCCGAATATCGTCTTATTGATGAGTCTCATGCATATCTGCTTGATATCAAGGGCGAATTCAAGGCATACGGCGATGCATCAATGATAAAGCAGGCTGTAAGGATCCTTACCGACAATGCAAAGAAATATACTCCCGCAGGGGGAGAGATAACCCTCTGTGCAAGACGCAGCGTTTCGGGCGATATATGCTTTGAGGTACAGGATACGGGAATAGGCATGGAGCAGAATGATATCGAGCATATTTTTGAGCGTTTCTATCGTGCCGACCCGGCAAGAAACCGTGATACAGGCGGAACAGGACTTGGTCTTTCCATTGCAAAGTGGATAATCGACCGTCACAACGGTCATTTTGATATATCAAGCTGTGTGGGAATAGGCACAAGAATGGCTGTAATAATGCCAAAGATAAGCCTTGATGAAGCTGAATTCATGCTTGATGATGAAAAGAAGGTCAGGAACAGTCTTTCGGTAATGTCTGTTATGCTCAGAAGATAAAAAAACAGCACCCTATCACACGATAAATTATCGGGTGATAGGGTGCTGTTTTAAGGAAGCGCTGATTAAAGCCGCAGGCATCGTTTCAGACCCACGAAAATACGTGACTGAGTGGGTCGTGAAACGATTTAATCAGCGGTTCCTTAATTCCTGTCAAAGCTGCTTTGAAATAAAATGGGCGATCCTGTCCGTAGGTTCAAGAATATACGGTATAAGCTCTGTGGGATAAACCACTGCACCGTTTTCCAGCTCCTTAAGCGGCACCCAGCAGAAATCAAGCTCTGTTCTTTCATTATCCAGATCATCATAGCCGTGAAAAATACCGTCCTCAGGAATAGTATTATCAAGCAGATGAACATTATAGTAAAGACATATCTGATGACAGGGCTTGTTACCCCACGGAAAATATATCTCGCCTATTGCCATTAAATTATCAACTGCTATTTCGGCGTGGAGCTCCTCTTTAAATTCTCTTTTCAGGGTCTCCTCACTTGTTTCCATAGCGGCAACATGACCGCCGATAATTGCATAATCATCATTTTGCGGACGCTGCAGCAGAATTTTTCCGTTACGTACAAGGATACCTCCCACACGATAGGAAAAAACAAAATCATCATTCTTATATAAAATATCCATTATATTTCCTCAAAAAAGCTGTCATTCATATTTTTTTACGTTTTTGAAGCTGACCGAATCATTAAATGGATCGTAAACATAATCCTCTGTGTTTTCCTCATATACAAGAAAACGGCTTTCATAAAACATGGGGATATAATATGCTCCCGAAATTATCAGATTTTCCGCTTCATTGTAATATTTCACAGCCTCGCTGAGCTGAGTGCTGCACTCTGCCTGCTCAATATAGTTTTCAATTTCACGATATTCCGCTTTGTCATGGATATATGGACGGAAGCTCCTTAAAAATGCGGAAGCGGTACAGTTTTCGGCGGTCACTGCCGTAAGTGCCATTTCATAATCCCCCGATTTAAGCCTGTCGGAATACTCCCCTGCCGAGACTATCTCCACTCCGCAGTCAAAACCAAGCACATCGCTCCAGCTGTCTGTTATCATATAAACTATCGGAGCATCGGCAAATTTTTCCGATACCATTATAGATACTATCTCTATCTGAGTGGGGTCAATCTCAGATATTCCCCTTTCCCATGCCTTAAGTGCTTCCGTTTCGGGAAAAACAGGCTTTGAGCTTTCAGAGATAAGCTCCCTTGCACTCTTTCCCATTATCATTACCGATGACGGAAAAATTCCATAGGCAGACTTAATTCCAAGTGAAGTTTCACCCTCATAAACGTCTATATCCGCAGCCGCAGCAAGAGCGTATCTTATGCTTGGGTTCATAAGTTCTTCCTTGTCGGGATTAAAGGTTATCCCCACCGAAGCACATGGATATTCCGTATAGTCCACATTACGCAGCTTTGGCAGCTCCGACGGAGAATAGAAATTACAATCTATATCATTCCCTGAGTCATTTTCATATTCTTCCTTATTATCTGTAATTATATAATTTACAGTTTTTGGATAGGTCATTCGTTCCGATGTGCTGTTATCGGATATTCGTTTCATTGTAAGAAAATTTTCATTCCAGTATGGGTCATAATTCCATTCGGAAAGCATAAATGCGCCGTTGCATACGCAGAATCTTTCGTCCAGACCGTATCTTCCCTCTGTTGACAGGAAAAATTCCTCATTGCAGGGCATTGCGGGAGGAGTTGTAAGCAGATACAGAAAATCGCTTACGGGATATTCAAGCTTAAATGTAAGGGTATATTCATCCTCAGCCTTAACGCCAAGATCGGTCGCAGATAATATGCCGTCATATACCTTTTCGGCATTCTTTATGAACATAAAGCTTTCCGTATACGGCGAAAGGGTCGCAGGGGCGAAAAGCCGTCTGAATGAATATACAAAATCCTCTGCAGTCAGCTCATCGGAAAATCCCGTGGGACTGCTCCATTTTATACCCTTTCTCAACTTAAAGGTATAAGTCAGACCGTCCTCTGAAATAGTATAGCTTTCTGCGGCAGCACATCTGTATGCACCGTTTTCATCAAGCTCTATAAGACCCTCGAAAATATTCTTTATAATACTTAATGAGCTGCTGTCCTGAGCCATCTGCGGATCAAGATTAGCCGGATTATCCTTTATTACCGTATACACCGAGCCGCCCGAACCGTCATCTTCCTCGCCGCAGGCAGTCAGGAGCAGCATCGGCAGAAGAGCAGCCGCTGCAAGCCTTGTTATCTTTTTCAATGCCTTTTCTTTCCTTTGTTCCTTAAAAGTCATATTACTTCTTTTTCTTTTTTCTCTTGACCATTACAGCCTTTTTTGCACCGTTTACATAGTCAAATATGCGCTTTTTCAGCTTTTCCGTAAGCTTTGTAAGCTCATATTTATCGTTATATCTTGCAAAATCCGCCGACAATTCATAAGCCTGATCATACATATCCAGCTTTAAAAAGGTCCTTACGATACATATATCCACCATTAAGGTATCACGGGAATCGTCCTTGATATCATTCAGAAGCTTTATAAAGACAGTTGCCGCAGCATCGTAATGACCCGCTATAAATTCATGTATACCGACGCTTCTGCGCAGAAATACATTTGCCTCGCCTAAAATATATTCATTGTACTCAACATAAACTTCGTCTGCCTCCCTGAATTTATTCAGCAGAAACAGACACAGATAATAATTTGCAAAAAAAGCCTGCCTTATCTCCTTAGGCAGCTTTTTATGATCGGCAGCCGCAAAAATTTCTGCCGCCTCGGTAAGCTGACCGCGAAAAAGCCTTGCACTTGCAAGATGATTAGCTCCTTCTGCCTTATCGTCAGCCTTTTTGGCAGTATTTATCTCTGAAATAAGTGCATTCACATATTCATCGGAATAACCCTGCTCTGCAAGTATTTTTACAGATTCGCTGTAATGATTTTTACGTTTGCGGAAAAACATATTTTCAGCTCCGTCCCTGTTATTTAGTCTCTGTACTTATCCTTGGGAATATTCGCTTTACCGTTAATACGCTCATATCTGTATTTCAGCTTGACAAACAGACTTACGCCGCCGTCAATGACTGCCAATGCTCCCAGAATTATATGCAGTGCCTTTACGCTCGGAAGAATTTTATCGTCCAGTGTCTGAAGAATAAGATATGCACCTACTCCGATAAGCATGAAAATCTTTGCATATTTTATAATGAATTCCGCATAATCGGTAAGCTCGTCCCTGTGATACACAAGGCATCTGATAATGCTCACAGCGTCCATTATGAACACAACCGCAACCATTACCATGACAGCAATATATGCTGTTCCGAATTCCTTAAGCTGTTCTATCATTTTATCCGCCTTTCATCAGCCTGCTGACACTGTTTCAAGCGCCTTGATAAGCTGTTCATCATATATATCCTGCTCGGAGGGAGACAGCTTAAAAGGCTCAACCTCGGCAGCTAGCGACACATCATGATCGGGCTTAAGACCCTTTCCCGTAAAATCTCCGCTGTTCTTTGTACGCAGAGAGGCAACGGAAAACCTGATCGCACTTCCGTCGGAGCATTTGAAGGTATCCTGTATAACGCCTTTACCGAAGGTGTTTTTTCCTACTGTAACGGCATTTTTTTCGTCCTTTAGTGCATACGCAAAAAGCTCTGCCTCGCCCTTTGTTCTGTTATTTATAAGAACTGTCATTGGTGCATCGAGAGATTTTTCATCGGTTGTAACAACGATCGGTTCATCATATACCGGATAATAAGCTCGGACAATTTCTCCTGCGGGAATAATAACATCAAGAGTCTGTCCAAGTGCTTCAACAGTGCCGCCCTCATTGTCTCTTACATCAAAAATAAATCCTGCTGCACCCGATTCTGTAAGACTTCCGATAACACTCTCCAGCTGTGATGCAGTAAGGGCATTGAATTCGGATATTCTTATATATCCCACATTATCTATTATTCTTCCTGTAACAGAGATTATCTCTGTCCTTGCGGAAATAAGATCCACATTTAAAAATTCTGTGCCGCCGTCCTCATTTATCCTCTTGACATGAAGCTTTACCTTCGTTCCCTCGGGAGCGGAAAAAAGCTTTACCGCAGCGGAATATCCTCCCGGATATGCAATAATATTTGTATTATTTACCGCCATAATTATATCGCCTGCCGCAAGACCATATTCATCTGCAGAGGAATTAGCCACAATACTGTTTATCTTCACATAACCGCCTGGGTCCTTTTCCCATGTAAAGCCCAGACCAAGATTATAGCCTGTACTGCGGTCGGTCAGCGATGCATACTGTTCAGCTGTATAATAAGCCGCATAAGGATCGTTCAGACCGTTTATATATCCTGTAACGATATCGTCCATAAGTGCTGCTTCATCAATGGGATTTATATAATTTGCTCTTGCAAAGCTGTCCGCTTCGGAAAGCTTTGAATAGAATTCCTGCTTTTCGCCTACGCTTCTTACCTTTTTATTAAAAAGCTCTAAGGAAACATTTCCTGTAATAACAAAAGTAACTGCAGCTGTGATCGCCATCAGACCTATTGTTACGCCAACAGAGATTTTTTTGCTCATATAACAAATGCCTTTCAAAAAAATAAGCGCTGATTAAATCGCTGTATAACCCTCAGCTGTGATCTAATCAGCGCATTACATTAATACTGATCCTCAACAATGCAGATTAGTATAACGCATAATTATTTCCAAATCAATTATCCATGGATACATATCCGAATGGATCGGTATGCGCACCGTCTACTCTCACTTCAAAATGAAGATGATTTCCGTAGGCATAGCCTGTGCTTCCGATATATCCGATGACCTGACCCTGCTGTACCTCATCACCTACACTTACATCAGCATCACTCATGTGAGCATATAAGGTAGAAATACCGTTACCATGATCAATAACAACGTGAATACCGTAACCGTTTCCTGTATCTGAGGCTGTAAGAACAACTCCGCCTGCAGATGCTACAATGGTTTCACCATAACAGTCAGGCTTATTGATATCGATTCCCTTATGGAATGAAGATGATCCCTCTTCAACGATATATCTTTCACCGTAACCATCGGTAATATTTCTTACTGTGGGAACAGGCCAGATAAAGCCTGTAGTTCCGCTTGTGCCGTAACCTGAGGAGCTTTCTGTTTTTTCTTCATATGTCTTACCGAATTCATAATCATTATAGGGATCATAAAAATCACTTGAATAATTATCATCAGGCATTGCGACCTCCCATGTATCATCGGGAGCGTCCTCTATATCCTCTTCGGTATATACACTGTAATCGGAAATCTGATCTTCACCTTCATCGGAGTTTTCAGCAGCCTTCTGTTCTTCAATACGTTTCTGCTCTTCTTCCTGCTTTTTCTTTTCCTCTTCCAGCTTCTTCTGTTCTTCCTCAAGTCTCTTGCGCTCAGCTTCCTCTTTTTCACGGCGTTCAGCTTCTTCCTTCTGACGTCGTTCCTCCATTACCCTTGCAACCTCAGCCTGCTGCTGACGGATATATTCCTGCAGCTCGGCTTCAACGGCTTCTTCCTCGGCAACAAGCTCACTTGTCAGAGAACGCTGTGCTTCTGCCTTGGCTTCATACCATTCAAGAGTTTCCTGATGATTGGCATAAGTTGCCTGAAGCTCTTCAAGAACCTTAAGCTGATTTGCCTTCTTTTCATCAAGCTCGGCATATTGCGCTTCAAGAGCTTCCTTATCAAGATTAAGCTCCTGAATTTTATGCGTAAGCGCTGTTATCATATCATTGTCATGCTGTGAGACCCTCTGCACCATTTCCATTCTTGCAAGCATATCATAAAAATCTGCTGAGCCTGCCAGAACCTGTGCAATACTGTCATTACCCGCAATATACATGGCACGGAGTCTTTCTCTGAACTCCTCGATACCCTTATCCACCTCGGCAGTTTTAAGAGCTATCTTATAATCAAGCTCCTTCATCTGTTCATTGATAAGCTCTATCTGCTCATTGATATTGCTCATTTCCTCTTCCTGAAGAGCCATTTTATCATCGTAAAGACGAAGATATTCTTCCTGCTCCTCAACAGCGTTGTCATATTCGTTAAGCACCGCTTCAAGCTGCTTTCGTTCCTCCGCAAGCTCAGCCTGACGGCGTTCCAGTACAGAAATATCATCCTCATATTCCGCTCTGAACATATTGCTTCCGCCCGAAAGCGCAGAGACAGACATGAATGCCGCCATTGAAACGGCTGATATCCTGCTGATTATTTTACGGTAATTCATGTGATAAATCCATCCTTAAAAACAGGCAGTATGAACTATACCCTTATATAATAACTACGAATTGTAAGCTGCTGTCAAAAAATATGATCAGACCTTAAGGTACTTTCTTGTACTGATAACAGTTCCCACAGAACCCACAGCCGCACCTGCCACAACATAACAGATCGCCATTTTAAGCGCAACGGATTCAAAGGAAATAAATCCGTTTATACCAAGTGCTGTCCAGAACGTTGTATCGGACATAAGAACATCAACAAGCGCATCATAGCCGAGCCATGTAACTACCGTAGAAACAATGCCTGCAAAAACACCCATAAAAAGTCCTTCTATAAAGAAAGGCACCTTGATAAAGGTATTTGTTGCACCTACATATTTCATGATAGCGATCTCACGCTTTCTTATGTCAACGCTTGCTCTTGTGGTATTTGAAATAATAACCATACAAACTATAACAAGAGCTGTAATAAGTACGATAGATACGATATAGATAAGTGAGCGCAGACCTGTAAGAACACTTACGAAATCCGTAGGTGCCTTGACACGATAGATACCCTCAAGCTCATTTATACTCATAAGAGTGGAGCTCATCTTACTGATATCGGTAACCTTAAGACGATAGGAATCGGGCAAAGGACTGTCATCGCCGATATAGTCAAAAAGCTCCTCGGCGTTTTCCATACCTGCCTTCATTTCCTCAAATGCCTGCTCCTTTGAAAAAAAGGTAACAGACGAAATATTATGCATAGCACTGAGCTTATCGCCCATAAGTGCAATTTCTTCTTCGGAAACATCATCATTGAGGAAGATAATAACCTCATTCTTGTTTTCGATGTTTCCCACAAAAAGATTGATGTTATCCGTAAAAAGCACGGCAAAGCCAACCAGCAAAAGCGATACTGTCAGAATGCAGAATGAAGCAAGCGACATAATACGGTTGGTCCATATATTTTTCATACCCTGTCCTGTAAGGTATGCAATACTGCTTAATCTCATTTCTATTTGTTCTCCAATTATTTTACACTCGGTTTATGCTGCCCCGATACACAGCTTATATCTCTTTATCGAGTATGATCCTTCCGTCAGAAATAAGTATAGTACGTCCGCCGAAACGCTTTACCAGCTCATGCTCATGAGTAACCATAAGCACGGTAGTTCCGCAGTCGTTTATTCCCTGAAGGAGCTGAATGATCTCTATTGATGTTTTCGGGTCAAGATTTCCCGTAGGCTCGTCCGCTATGATAAGCTTGGGATCGTTTACCAGTGCTCTTGCAAGCGCAACTCTCTGCTGCTCGCCGCCTGACATCTCATTGGGATAAGCATACATCTTGTCCTTTAAGCCTACCAAACCTATAACATAGGGCACTCTCTTGCGTATATACTTTGTGGGAGCGTCTATACTTCTCAGCACAAAAGCAACATTATCATATACATTCATTGAATTGATAAGCTTGAAATCCTGAAATACAAAGCCGATAGTCCGTCTTAAATCAGGGATCTCCTTCTGCTTAAGCTTATTCAGATTATAGCCGTTTACCTTGATCTTGCCCTCTGTCGGTGCAATCTCCCTGATAAGCAGCTTGATAAGCGTACTTTTACCCGCACCTGACTCACCGACAACGAACACAAAATCCCTGTCGTTTATAGTAAGGCTAACATCTCTCAGGGCTTCAACACCGCTGGGATATTTTACGGATACATTTCTGAGTTCTACCATAATGAAACCGCCTTGTTTCCTTTCTTTATAATGAAGTATAAAAGGGCAGAATCACCCCTACCCTTTATACTGTTTCTGTCACAGGGCATACCATTTCTCTTTATACGGATATCCCTTGAATTCACAAATCAGAACTTTGTGGGGTTAGCTGAAAGATACTTCTTGACCATAAGTGCGATCTTGAAGATGATAGCATGATCAAATTCACGCAGGTCAAGACCTGTAAGCTTCTTGATCTTTTCAAGTCTGTAAACCAGAGTATTTCTGTGAACAAAAAGCTTTCTTGAAGTTTCCGAAACGTTCAGATTGTTCTCAAAGAAACGCTGGATAGTAAAGAGTGTTTCATGATCCAGTGATTCGATAGAGCCTCTCTTGAATACTTCCTGAAGGAAGGTCTCACAGAGAGTTGTGGGGAGATGATAGATAAGTCTTGCAATACCAAGATTATCATATGAAATAATTGTTTTTTCTGTATCGAACACCTTACCTACCTCAAGAGCAGTCTGCGCCTCTTTAAATGATTTTGCAAGATTTTTAAGATTGTTTACAGTAGTACCGATACCGATAACAGTGTGAACATAAAACTCACCCGAAAGCGTGTCGGCAATTGATGAAGCCAGATTTTCAATATCCTTGCGGTCAATATCAGGCTTTGTTTCCTTAACAAGCGCAATATCGTTTTCGTTTATATTTATAAAAAAATCCTTGTTTTTTTCAGGGAAAAGATTTTGCAAAACTTCGTAAACCGAAACA
>JAFUOZ010000106.1 GCA_017481565.1 Oscillospiraceae bacterium
ACAATGGGCGTTGGTATCCCCGTTGCTACAACCAAGTACGGTGTTTGATCCTAAGTAATTTTAAAACCTCCTCCGATTTTTCGGGGGAGGTTTTTTCATTATCTAATCAGTCCCATTCTTCTCTTGATCTCATCAAATTCAATGGGTCTGTATTCCGTCCGCTCACAGCATACACAGAAGCTTTGGGGCGAATGATCGGTATATACGGGATTATTATGGACGTGCCCGAAGATATTTGCATAGGGCATATTGGTGTTTATATACATAGGCTCATGGGATAATATCCAGAAGCCGTCAATGATAACAGGATACGGCGATACCGTTTCAAATCCGCATTCTGTATAAAACACAGGGGGCTGGGTATCGTGATTTCCCATTATAAGCTGCTTTCTGCCTTTAAGCATACGGCATATTTCAGCAGTACGTTCATTGTCATACATCGAAAAATCACCGATAACAAATACCCTGTCCTCATCTGAAACAGCCTCATTCCAGTTTGATATGATAATTCTGTCCATCTGCTCCGTATCGGCAAAGGGACGGTTTTCATAGTCTATAATAGCCTTATGACCGAAATGAGTATCCGCAATAAAAAAAGTTTTCGCCATAATTTCCACACCCTTTAAAAACGACCTCCGAAAGCTGTTTGCAAACGGAGGTCATATTCTTATTTTCTTGACTTGATATAATTTTCGATAAGCTCTGCCGCCGCTTCATAGCTCAGCTTATCTGTGCTTATGCAAAGCTCGTAGCTGTCCGAAGCGCCCCATTTTGTTTCGGCATGGTAATTGTGATAAGAGGCTCTTGCCTTGTCGATTCGGGCAAGCTTGGCATTTGCTTCCTTTTCGGAGATGTTATCCATTTCCATCACCCTTGCCGCTCTGAAGCTCTTTGACGCTGTTATGAAAACGCTGACTACATCATAATCATCTTTGAGAATGTAGTCCGCACATCTGCCTACAATTACACAAGGACCCTTTGCACCCGCTTCTCTGACGGCGTTTATCTGAGCCTCGTATGCCACAAGCTCTATGGGCTTTCCCATATAAAAGCCGCCCTGCTGGGCATTCATTACCAAAGAATACAAAAGGCTTGCAGTAGGTGTTTCCTCAAAATTCTCCATAAACTTATCGCACAGACCGCTTTCCTTTGCGGCGGCGGTGATAAGCTCCTTATCATAAAAGGGCAGCCCCAGCTTTTCGGCAAGAGTTCTGCCGATTATTCTTCCGCCGCTTCCGCAGCGCCTTCCGATAGTGATTATCTGAGTTTTTGCCATGATCAGGACTCCCTTCTTTTCTCTGCTCCGAATATCTCGGTTATACATAGTATAGCATATTGTACAAATAATGTCAATAGCAAGCTTTTCGATTTGTAAGATGTGAATGTATAAATTTTAAAAGTCAGTTTCAGGTAACATTTCGGTTAAATTTGAAAAAAACTGTTGTAGTAAAAAAAAATATGTGATATAATATAGAATGAGATAAATATCCCCCGAAGAAAAACAGACAATGGGGAAGACTATATAATTTTATGTTTAAGGAGAATACGAAAATGCTGTTCACAAAGGAAATAGGAATCGACCTTGGCACCGCAAATACTCTGGTTTATATGAAGGACAAGGGCATTATTATCCGTGAGCCGTCGGTTGTTGCGGTGGATTCACGGACAGAAGAGCCTAAATATGTAGGTCAGGAGGCAAAGGACGTTATCGGACGAACTCCCGGCTCAATTACCGCCGTAAGACCTCTTAAAGACGGCGTTATCGCCGATTTTGAAATAACCTCGGCTATGCTTGATGAATTTATCAAGAAGGCTCTGAAGGGCAGCTTTTTCTTTACAAGAGCAAACGTAGTAATATGTATCCCCTCAGGCGTTACTGCGGTGGAGCGCAGAGCCGTCAAGGAAGCGGCTGAAAACGCAGGCGCAAGGCGTGTGAACATCATCGAAGAGCCTATGGCGGCGGCTATCGGTGCAGGTCTGCCTGTAGAGGAGCCTACTGGAAGTATGGTTGTTGATATAGGAGGCGGCACGAGTGAGGTGGCGGTAATATCCCTTGGGGGTAT